>NZ_JBIMJO010000001.1:0-189165 GCF_043674095.1 Streptococcus sp. A25 | reverse complement strand
CATTTTGAATCATAAAACACCTCATTCAAATACATTTTTGAATGTATTCTAACATTAAACTTTGTAGATGTCAACTTCAGCTCCACCAAAATATAGATAAGAAGTTAGCATACCAAATATAAAAAAGCCCTGCCATCGAAATGATAGTAGGGCTTAACTTCAATATCCAGATGATATATTTATCTAAAAATGGTAGAGTAAAAGGTAGAGATTTGATAACTTTGAATAACAATTATTTAACGATTTGAAACAATCCAAACGATTATAAAGATTCAATCAAGATCTCCATCCTACCGATATGCAGTAAAATCTAATTCTTTAAGTAATTTGTTTCAGCATATACGAAAAACCCTTGAAGCCAAGCGATTTCAAGGGTTTTTAATCGTTAATTTGTATCAATTTCCTTATTCCGATTTCAGTCGACTATAGCGATGATTTAAGAGGGGGGGACATCTATTCCCTCATACTACTTTCCCCATGTCCCCACCTTGTGTCTACGGAAATAAAATCCTCTAAAATCCCCCAACATCTCAACTACCTCAACTGAGGTAGTTACACTGATACTACCCCGCCCAAACGTAAAAAGCCTTGTCTCCAAGGCCTTTAATAATGCTTTCGTTCAAAGGTTTCTAGGCTTTCACCAGCAGACCAACTACCTCGACGTGATGCGTATTCGGAAAAAGATCCACCGGTCGTACCTTAATCAGTTTATATCCCAATTCCTCATAAAGCTTAACATCACGCGCCATGGTCGCCACATTACAAGATATGTAAACAATCTTCTCAGGAGCAACGGACACCGAGGCCTTGATAAAGCTCTCGGTCAAGCCCTTCCGTGGCGGATCCACGAAAATCACGGTCGGCTTAATGCCATCAGCTACCCATTTTTGCATGGCATTTTCAGCACTATCGCAGACGTAGGTCACATTGTTAATCCCATTTCGAGTCGCATTTTTCTTGCTATCTGCCACCGCTTTTTCTACCACTTCAACACCGTAAACATGCTTGACCTGCTTGGCAAAGGAAAGACCGATGGTGCCAATTCCCGAATAGGCATCAATCACGACATCATCGGCTGACAAACCAGCAAACTCAATCCCTGTCTGGTAGAGCAGCTCTGCCATTTCCGTATTGACCTGATAGAAAGACGGCGCTGAGATTTCAAATTCATTACCCAACATCCGGTCAACAATTTTCTCCGACCCATGAAGCAGGCGAAATTCTTGCCCGAAAATTGCATTGGTATTCTGGTCGTTGATGTTCTGAATAATAGAGATCAGATTTGGGAAAGCCTCTGTCAAACGCTCAATCAAGGTCTCCACACGGAAAATTTTCGGACGAGTTGTCACCAAGACCAGCATCATCTGCCCAGTATAATGACCGCGTCGTACGACAATATTGCGAAATAGCCCAGTTTGCTCCTTCTCGTCATAGGGTTTGAGGTCCAGCTTACGGAGTAAATCGCGCGTTGCCACAATCAAGGCATCAATTTCCTTGTTTTGAATATAAAAATCCTCAATCGGCACCAAATCATGGGAATTTTTCCGGAAAAAACCCGTCTCCAGCTGCCCGTTGACCCGACGAACGGGCACCGCAGCCTTATTGCGGTAGGCCAGAGGAGTGCTCATCCCCTGCGTATCTTCGACCACAATGTCTGAAATTCCAGCAATCTTACGCAGAGCCATTTCCACCTGCTTCTTCTTGAAAGCTAATTGGGCAGAGTAGTTCAAATGCCCCAAGTCAGCAATGCCCGTTCTTAGATAGGTTAAATCCAAGTCTTGATTGCGGTCAGCAGAGAAGCTCAGCCATTCTTCCACCTTACCAAAACCTATATTCTTTTTTAGCTTTAGAACTTTCATCTTGATACGCTCACCTGGTAGTGCATTGTCCACGAAAAAGACAAAGCCGTCCAACTTGGCCACTCCCTGACCCTCGTGGGTCAGGTCCACAATTTCCACTTCAACAATTTGATTTTTTTCTAACATTGTTCTACTTTCTAAATCTGGTCACGAAAAAAGTGACCGAAGTCACTTTTAAGTATAGCACATTTCACAAGAAAACTGGCACATTCTTACCTTAGACCCAGTTCTCTCAGAACTTCTTGGTACCTATAGAAGTCAATTTTTAGTCCCATACCACCATAATTATCATACTCATCAATCCAATCGTGGTTTTCTGGTATGGTTACTCGTTCAATTCCATTAGGTGCATCCAGCAAAATACCTGGACCACGAAGCAACGGAAATGCTAGTGGGACATTGGTAGAGGTCATAGAGTAAATTTTTCCAAGCGCCTCAGCACCAGAGAAGAGCTTTGTGGGATCTTGTGCCTGCTGAATAATTGCATCCAAAACCTCTTGTTGCCGCCTTGTCCGACCGAAGTCTCCTTCGTCATCCGAACGAAAACGAGCATAGTTCAGCAAGGTTTTCCCGTCCATCTGCTGTGGACCGACCTGAATGGTTTGATAAGCTGGTGCATTTTCCTCCAGACGCAGGTCGTTGGGTGCTTCAACAGAAGACACCGTTTCACCATCAATCGTTGAAAATTGAGCATCAATGGCCACACCCGATGGAAAGAGCGTATCAATAGCAGATGCAAAACTCGCAAAATCAACAAGGGCATAGTATTGAATATCAATATCAAAATTTTCCTTCAAAACCTGCCGAACATTTTCAGCCCCAAGACCACCATTTTGCTCCCCAAAAGTGTAGGCAGAATTGAGTTTGTAGTCACCTTCTCCACCGATAGTAACCAGCGTATCCCGCATAAAGCTAACTAGTTTTATCTTATTGCTACTATTATTGACATTCAGGACCATAACAGTATCCGTTCGAGTTTCACCGGTACTTTGTCCAACTCGACCATCTGTTCCTAAGATTAAAATATTGATGCCATCCTGTGTCGCCTGACCAGCAAATTGTTCGGTAGCAGGTTTGTTATCCACGCTAATCATCCCTTTGACAAACATAGCGCCCAAGGCAAGCAGCAATATCAGTAGTCCCCAGAAGACAAAACTTAAAAGTCGTTTGAAAAAAGGTTTCTTGGGTGGCTGACTACTACTATCTTCGGTTACTGAAGTCGCCTTATTTTTCTTAGATTTTTTTAACCTTTCTTTTCGACTCAAGGTCGGATAGGCTGGTAAGAGCTCCTCTTCCTCTACAAGGGGCACAACCTCTCTCCAAGAATCCTCAAGTGAAAACTCTGGAAGATTAGAAGCCTCCTCCTCAAGTGGCGAAGGCGCAATAACTTGCTCCTCACCCTTTTTAAGATACTCTAAGTAATCCAGCTCCGTCTTTTCCTTCTCGTTTAAGTAGTGAATATTTTTACGCAGGTAGTCCAAGCGTAGCTCTTCATGATGTGATAAGGGATGTTTCGCCATATTCACTCCTTTCTAAGGTTATTACACACTATAAACCTTATAATTTCCTAAAATCTTATAAAAAATCCCTAAACTTTTCAATTCCTCCAAAGAATAGCCAACTAATTCATCTGAATTATTCTCAATATCTAAGATAAAGAAATACTCACCCAGCGCCGTTTTCAGCGGCCGACTTTCAATCTTGGTCAAACCGATTCCTCTCCACGAAAAGACCGACATAGCCTTATAGAGGGCACCTGGCAGATTATCTGGTAGCGTCAGGGCCAAAGAAACCTTCCGATCTGTTTTCCGCAATCCCAATTCAGGCGCAGTATGTCCCAAAATCCAAAAACGAGTGAAATTCTCCGCGATTTCTTGGATGTCTTGGGCAATGACCTGCAGGCCGTACTCTTCAGCCGCAGCGTGCGGTGCAATAGCCGCAAAAGGCTGATCCGCATGCTCCGCTACAAATCGGGCTGCGTAGGCCGTGCTTGCTGTCAACTCCAAACGAGCCTTCGGAAAATGCTCCTGAACATATTTTTTCCCCTGCGCAATGGCCTGCGGATGAGAATAGATGACCTCGATTTCCTTATGAGGCGTCGTCGCTAGCAATTGCTGGGCGATGGGCTGAACCACTTCTGCCACCGCATGGATTTCCGCCTGATGAAAAAGGTAGTCAATGGTCTCGTGAACACTACCTTCAATCGAATTCTCAACCGGAATAACCGAATAGGTCACCAAGCCAGTCTCATAGGCCTTGACGACCTCCGTAATGGTACCAAAAGCCTGCAAATCCGCCTCCGGAAAGGCCTGCTGGGCAACTTGGTGAGTAAAGGACCCCCGCGGGCCCAAATAAGCTACTTGCATAGAATCTTCCTTGCTACTTGTTCCGGACTGAGTTGGTCTGTGTCAATGACCAGGTCAGCTAGTCCTTCATATAAAGCCATTCGTTCTTGGTAAATGGCCTCAAACTCCTCTCGGCTGTGCTGTAAAAATAAGGGACGTTGCGACTGATGATCTTGATTAATCCGCTCATATGCCACTGGAAAGGAGGCAGTCAAAAGAACATTATTGGGTTTATTTTTGAGCAAAATCTCCCTGTTTTTGGCGGATTTGACCACACCACCGCCCGTTGAAACCAAGTAATCATTGGGCAAGTCCATCAACTCTTCCAAGACTTGGGTTTCCAACTGGCGAAAGGCATCTTCACCCTCTGATTGGAAGAAATCCGCAATGGACATGCCAATCCGTTCTTCCATGATTTGGTCCATGTCATAGAGTGGCATATCCAAGAGTTTAGCAGTCGTGGTCTTTCCAACTCCCATAAAACCAAGTAATACGATTGGCATTCTCTCTCCTCCTTACTGAGCTTATTTTTCTAGACTTTCAAGATGGTCAAAGAAGGCTGGGTAGCTGGTATTAATGGCCTCAGCGCGCTCAAGAACAACCTCGCCATCTTGTGCCAAGAGGGCTGCGATAGCTGTCATCATGCCGATACGGTGGTCACCAAAGGTATTAACCGTCGCACCGTGCAAAGGCGTTGGGCCCTCGATAATCATACCGTCAGCAGTCGGCTCAATCTTAGCTCCCATGCTATTCAAGGCATCTGCCACCACTTGAATACGGTCCGTTTCCTTAACCTTCAACTCCTCAGCATCGCGAATAATGGTTGTGCCATTGGCTTGCGTCGCCAAGAGAGCAATAATCGGCAATTCGTCAATCAAGCGCGGAATCAAATCACCTGCAATCTCCGTTCCCTGCAAGCTAGAATACTCAACCGTAATGGTCGCTGATTTGGCAATCTCATCCACATTGGACAAGGTCATCTTGCCACCCATAGCCTTGATGACGTCCAAAATCCCCGTCCGTGTTTCATTGATGCCGACGTTTTCAAGGGTAATTTTTGAACCAGGCACAACCAGTCCAGCCACCAACCAGAAGGCCGCACTGGAAATATCACCAGGGACAACAATTTCTTGCGCTGTAAATTCCTGCCCACCTGTGATACGGATTTCCTTGCCATCAACAGACAAATGACCGCCAAATTGGACAATCATGTCCTCCGTGTGGTTACGAGTGATTTCTTTTTCGATAATAACCGACTCACCTTCTGCCTGCAAAGCTGCAAATAAGAGAGCAGATTTTACCTGAGCAGATGCTACTGGCAATTGATAGGAAATCGGCTTGAGGGACTTGGTACCTTTGATGGTCAAAGGTGGCAAATCACGGTCTGTCTGACCAGAAACGGTTACACCCATTTGGCTGAGCGGCACCGTCACACGATCCATAGGACGTTTTGACAGCGAATCATCGCCAAACATGGTCGCTTCAAACTCTTGACCAGCCAAGACACCTGAAATCAAACGAATAGATGTCCCTGAATTCCCCATATCAAGGTCATTTTTAGGAGCCTGCAAGCCATCAAAGCCAACACCGTGAACCTCAACCACATCCCCATTATCCTCAATCGTCACGCCTAAATCACGAAAAACCTGCATGGTCGAGAGGACATCCTCACCACGCAAAATATCATGAACACGAGTTACGCCTTTTGCCAAGGATCCAAAAATAATGGAACGGTGGCTGATGGATTTATCACCCGGAACGCGTATCGTACCTTCTAAGGCTCTTGCATTTGTTCTTAATTTCATTTCCATACCTCACATAATTTCCCTTTCATTCTACCACATTTGCAGAATATTTTCAGATTTTTATGCCATTTTATCTTTGAAAATACCTATATTTGATAAAATTTTCAGAATTTACTGTAAATTTTTCGAAAAACATAGATATGGTTTTAATAATAGCTGCTTTCATGGTATAATAAAAAGAAATTTTATCAATCAAGGAGATTATCTAGTGTTTACACCAATTAGCGAAAAAATTGATATTCAGGATGTAAGAGACCATTCAAAATTATCCCCAGAAACCTTAGACAAAAAAGGAGCGCGCGACCGTGAGTTAGAGGCTATTTTAAAAGGCGAGGACGACCGTCTGCTCTTGGTCGTCGGACCTTGCTCTTCTGACAATGAAGAGGCTGTTTTAGACTATGCTCATCGTTTAGCCAAGCTTCAAGAAGAAGTCAAGGACAAAATCTTTATGGTCATGCGTGTCTACACGGCTAAGCCTCGTACCAATGGCGACGGCTACAAGGGGCTCATGCACCAACCAAAGACCGATGCAGCACCTAGTCTCATCAACGGTATCAAGGCTGTCCGCAACCTCCACTACCGTGTCATTACCGAGACTGGTTTGACGACGGCCGACGAGATGCTTTATCCTGAAAATCTGCCACTTGTTGATGATTTGGTATCTTATATTGCCGTTGGTGCCCGTTCGGTTGAAAATCAGCAACACCGTTTTGTGGCGTCTGGAATTGATGTGCCAACTGGCTTGAAAAACCCTACATCTGGTAACCTCAAGGTCATGTTTAACGGTATTTTCGCGGCTCAGAAAAAGCAGTCCTTCCTCTTCAACAACACAGAGGTTGAAACATCTGGAAATCCGCTGGCTCATGTTATCCTGCGTGGTGCAGTGACAGAAAGTGGCAAATACCTGCCAAACTACTACTACGATAATCTCTTGGAAACCATTGACCTCTACAAACAATTCGGTTTGGCTAATCCATTTATTATCATTGATACCAACCACGATAATTCTGGTAAAAATTATTTGGAACAAATCCGCATTGTCCGTCAAACCCTGATTAACCGTGATTGGAACCAAGAAATCCGTGACTATGTCCGTGGTTTCATGATTGAGTCCTATCTTGAAGATGGACGTCAGGACAACGCCGAAGTCTACGGAAAATCCATTACCGACCCTTGCCTTGGTTGGGACAAAACTGAGGAACTCATTCGAGAAATTTACAACAGATAAATAGATAGGAAACAAGCTATGGGAATTCATCAGCGCAGCACTCGCATCAACATTGAACAAGTTAAAGAATTGTCTAAACTAGAAGGAGACTTCCTAGTTGCCAAAGAAAAACGTGACGAGGAACTAAAAAAAGTCATCCGAGGTGAGGATGACCGCCTCTTATTGGTCATCGGCCCATGTTCTTCGGATAACGAAGAGGCCGTTTTGGAATATGCCCGCCGTCTGTCTAAATTGCAAGACGAGGTCAAAGATAAGATTTTCATGGTCATGCGGGTTTATACGGCTAAGCCACGTACCAATGGCGAAGGCTACAAGGGACTGGTTCACCAGCCAGATACCTCAAAATTGCCTGATTTGATTAACGGTATTGCAGCCGTGCGCAATTTGCACTACCGTGTCATCACAGAAACCGGCTTGACCACTGCGGATGAAATGCTTTACTCGGCTAATTTCCCCTTGGTTGAGGACTTGGTGTCCTACCATGCCATCGGAGCACGTTCAGTCGAAGATCAGGAGCACCGCTTTGTCGCCTCTGGTATTGACATGCCGACCGGGATGAAAAATCCAACTTCTGGTAATCTGACCGTTATGTTCAACGCCATTTACGCGGCGCAAAACAAGCAGAATTTCATCTACCGCGATGCGGAAGTCGATACAGACGGCAATCCGCTGGCCCATGCTATTCTTCGTGGTGCTAGCACAGAACAAGGCATCAACGAACCCAACTACTACTACGATATTCTCTTAAAAACTATCAAACAATACCAGAACTTTGGTCTCAAAAATCCTTTTATCGTCATCGACACCAACCATGACAATTCTGGTAAAAATTATCTGGAACAAATCCGTATCGTCCGCCAAACCCTGATTAACCGCGATTGGAACGACGATATTCGCAAGTATGTTCGTGGCTTTATGATTGAATCCTACTTGGAAGACGGTCGTCAGGATAGCCCAGAAACCTTTGGTAAATCCATTACCGACCCTTGCCTTGGTTGGGATAAAACTGAAGCACTGATTCGTGAAATCCATGAAACCCTCTAATCTACTGATACATTTGGGAGGTCTCACATGACGATTGACGGCTATACGCGTCTGGCTGCTGTGGTAGCAAAACCCATTAAACACTCCATTTCTCCCTTCATTCACAATCTTGCCTTTGAAGAAACTGGGGTCAATGGGGTCTACGTCGCTTGGGAAATAGCTGAGCAGGACCTGCCAGTCACACTTGAAAACATTAAGCGCTACGACATGTTTGGTATCAATCTGTCCATGCCATACAAGCAAGCGGTTATTCCCTACCTAGACGAATTGACAGAGTCTGCTCGCTTAATCGGCGCGGTCAATACGGTCATTCACCGCCATGGCCAATTGATTGGGCACAATACAGACGGCATCGGATTTTTTAAGAGTTTGGAAAAGCAACTGAACTTCCATGTAGCAGATAAAAGACTGACCATTCTGGGCGGAGGCGGTGCTTCTACGGCTATTATTGCCCAAGCTGCTTTGGACAGTGCCAAGGAAATCAGCATTTTCTGTCGCCAACAAAGTCTGGACAGAACACAAACTACTGCTGACCGTATTGTCCAAGCAACTGGTAGCTCCATTCAGGTATTGCCGATTGACAACCAGGACTTGGTTCAGGAGCATGTTACAAAGTCTGACTTGCTCGTCAACGGAACCAGCGTCGGCATGGATGGTCAGTCTCTGCCAATTCAGGAAACCATTGCATTTCCAAAAAACAGTTTAGTGGCAGATGTGATTTACCAACCTTTTGAGACGCCCTTACTCAAACTCGCCAAGGAACAAGGCATTCCAAGCATCAATGGTCTAGGTATGTTACTCTTTCAAGCTGCTGAGGCTTTTGAGTCTTGGACAGGCAAAGAAATGCCGACGGACTTGATTTGGAAACAATTAGTCGAAAAATATGACATCAACTAGAGAGGACACAGCATGAAACTAACTGTCAATCTTCCCCAAAATCCCTACGATATTCTCATCGAAAAAGGAAGCTTAGCGCAGGTCGGTGCTTGGGCAAGCTCACTCTGGAAGCCACAAAAAATTGCGATTATTACGGATGACCATGTTGCCTCACTCTATCTGGAAACGGCCAGAGCTAGTCTTGAAAAAGCTGGTTTTGAAACCATCGCATTTGCCTTTCCAGAAGGTGAAGCATCCAAAAATCTGGACACGGTCAACCAAGCCTATGAGTTTCTTGTTCAAGAAGGCATGACCCGAAGTGACGGCATCTTAGCCCTTGGTGGCGGTGTCGTAGGTGATTTGGCTGGCTTTTTGGCCTCAACCTATATGCGGGGCATTCATTTCCTCCAAGTCCCAACTAGCCTGACCGCTCAGGTTGATTCGTCTATCGGGGGCAAAACGGGTGTCAACACTCCCTTTGCCAAAAACATGGTCGGTACCTTCTGCCAACCTGATGGCGTTCTCATTGACCCTAACACCCTAGAAACCTTGGGCAAACGTGAATTGATTGAGGGCATGGGTGAGGTTGTCAAATACGGTTTGATTGATGATATCGAACTCTGGGACCTCTTGTCAGACATGGATGGTTCTACCGAGAGTATTTTGGCCAATGCTGAAACCATCATCTACCGTTCTTGTAACGTTAAGCGCAAGGTCGTTGTCGAGGATGAATTGGATAATGGTGTCCGCCTCTATCTGAACTTTGGTCATACCATTGGTCACGCTATCGAAGCTACTGCTGGTTACGGTCAAGTCATGCATGGTGAGGCTGTTGCCATCGGAATGGTCCAGCTATCACGCGTTGCTGAAGAAAAAGGCCTCATGCCTGCTGGCATTACGGATCAAATTATGGCTATGTGCAAAAAATTTGGACTACCGACCAGCTATCAACCTTGGAATAGTGAGGAACTTTACGCAGCCTTGACTCGCGACAAGAAAGCCCGCGGCAAATCCATCAAGCTGGTTATTGTCCCAACATTAGGACAGGCAGCCATTCACCAAATCCCCATTGAAGAAATGAAAGAATTTCTGAGAAACTAAAAAATGGGAGTGGGAAGACGAACAGTTGATTAGGCCTGGTTCGGAGCGTCAAACGCGAACGAAATGAGGTTTGCTACGCAACCATTATTTCCAACCTTTCACAGTTTGGAGAACTGTGAAAGCCAATCAACCACTGCGTCAATATGTTTTTGCTAATCAAAAAAATGAGGTTGGACTTTATGCCCAACCTCATTTTTCTGTCTTTACAAAATCATTTCGTCATCAGCTATCTTTTCACCGCTGTTTTTGTAGAAGAGGTCCATCAAGTTTTGAACAGTCAGGTTCTTCTTCTCCTCACCTTGGACATCGACAACAATCTGTCCACGATGGAGCATGACCAGACGATTTCCGTACTGGATGGCATTTTCCATATTGTGGGTAATCATGAGGGCTGTCAATTTTTGACCTTCAACAATTTTCTTGGTCAAGTCCATCACCATATCACTGGTCTTAGGATCGAGGGCCGCCGTATGCTCATCCAAAAGTAGGACTTTGGGCTTAACCAGCGATGCCATCATGAGTGTCAAGGCTTGACGCTGACCACCCGATAGGAATTGCGTGTCGACCTTCATCCGATTTTCAAGTCCAAGACCAAGTTCTTTGAGAGCTTCTTTAAAGATAGCGCGTTCACTTTCTTTGACACCCCAACCCAGGCCACGAGACAATCCACGACGGTAGGCAATGGCCATATTTTCCTCAATGGTCAAACGAGAAGCAGTTCCCATTTTCGGATCTTGAAAAACACGACTAATGTCTTTTGAACGCTTAGCTGCTGGCACATGCTTAATGGATTTGCCTTCCAGCAAAATATCACCAGAATCCACCGTCAAAGCACCAGCAAGTGAATTCATGAACGTTGACTTCCCTGCTCCATTACCACCGATAATGGAAATAAAATCACCTTCTTGAACATCAAGAGACAGACCATGCAGAACATGGTTCTCATTGACTGTACCCGCCTCGAAGGTCTTATGAATATTTTGTATTGATAAAATTGTACTCATCTGAACCTCCTATGCAGTTCCGTTTAATTTTGGACGGCGAATATTGAGCTTCTTCTGCAATTCTGGCACATACAGGACAACTGCCAACAAAATCGCTGAGAAGAGTTTGACAAGGTCCGCATCCATACCCGGAATTTCCAAAATCGCAAGGATAATCAAGCGATAGATAACCGAACCCAAAACCACAGATGCCAGACGCCATCCCAAACGCAAGTTCCGCAAAACAACTTCTGCGATAATCACCGATGCCAATCCGATAACAATGGTTCCTGTTCCAGAGTTCAAATCCGCATAGCCATTGTTTTGGGTCAAAAGTGCACCACAGAGAGCTATCAGACCATTGGACAGCATGTAGCCGTAAATCTTCATCTTGTCCACATTAATACCGTTGGCTTCACTCATGGGAATATTGTCCCCTGTCGAACGAATGGCCAGACCAATTTGTGTATTGAACAAGAGTGTCAACAGCAGAATGACTGCCACAACAAAGACCGCACCAATCAAGAGAACCGCATTTATCTTAGACAAGCCTAAGTCCTGCAATTGCGTCACCAAGGTCACTTGTTTCAAGAGAGCAACGTTGGCTTTGCCGAGGATTTTCAGGTTAATCGAATATAAACCTGTCAAGGTCACGATACCTGTCAACAGGGCTGGAATTTTCATTTTAGTATGCAAGAGCCCAGAAACCAAGCCTGCAATCATACCCGCAAACAAGGCAAGGAAGGTCGATACAAGAGGATTTAGCCCATTGACAATCCCTGTCGCACAAACTGCAGCACCCAGAGGATAGGCACCTTCTGCTGTCAAATCAGCAATATCTAAAATTCTAAACGTCAAGTAAACACCTATCGCCATAATGGACCACAGTAGCCCTTGCGATATACTTGATAAAATTATATCCACAATTTTCTCCTTAAAAGTTTCATGTTAAATAAGCGCTGAGCACCCACTTCTATTCATACAACATCTCAGCGCAGTGGTTGATTGGCTTTCACAGTTTGGGGAACTATGAAAGGTTGGAAATAAGGATTGCTTAGCAAGCCATAACAACTTGCGATTTGCGCTCCGAACCTGCCCTAATCAACTGTGCGGGGGAATGACAATGGACTAGCGATGCTAGGTCCTGTCATACTCCCATTTTTTACTCAGAAACGGATAGTTTTGAGGTGTCAATTCCCAGTTTTTGCGCCATTTCTTCATTGACATGAAGATTGACCGCTTCTGGATATTCTATAGGAACCTCAGATACTTTCTCGCCTTCGATAATCTTAATGGCCATCTTGGCTGTCTGACGTCCAAGCGCCTCATAGTTGGTACCATATGTCAAAAGACCACCTTGGTCAACCATGTCTGTTGAACCACCGATAACTGGCACCTGATGCTCAGCTGACAATTCACCAATCATAGACATGGTCGCAGCAACAGTATTGTCCGTTGGCACAAATACAGCATCCACATCCTTCATCAAGCTCGTTGTCGCATCTTGTACTTCGTTAGAGCTGGTAATTCCTTTCAGTACAACCTTGTAGCCAGCCTCCTTGAGCAATTTCTCTGCTTGTTCTACTTGGACTTCCGAATTGCGTTCGCTCGTCGTGTACAGAATACCGACTGTTTTAGCATCGGGAACTGCTTGGCCCAACAATTCAACCTGCTTATCAATTGGAGCCTGATCAGAAGTACCTGTCAACAAGCCACCCGGCTTTTCAAGGCTTTCCACCAAGTCTGCTGAAATCGGGTCCGTTACCGCGGTAAATAAAATCGGTGTTTCAGTCGATACCGTTGCCAAACTTTGCGCTGCCGGTGTTGCAATGGCCAAGACAAGGTCATTACCGTCAATCAATTGCTCTGAAATAGTTTGCAAGTTGGCCTGATCACCCTGAGCATTTTGGTAATCCAAGACCAATTTGTCACCCTCTTTGTAGCCATTATCAGCCAGTTCTGCCACAAATCCTTCGCGTGCCGCCGTCAAAGATTCATGTTCCATGTACTGAAGGACACCAACCTTAACGGCACCTTCTGTCGATTTTTCCTCCGAGCCAGATGAACAAGCTGCCAAAGCCAACAAGCCTGCACCCAGCAAGGTTACACTTGTCAATTTTTTTACTAATTTCATTCTCTCTTCCCTACCTTACACGTTTTTACTTTTCTAATGCTTTAATGGTTTCTGGGTCAATCCCTACTGCTACAGCCATTTCTTCGTTGATAGCGATAGCTGCAGTTTGTGGTTTTTGAACAGGCAAATCAGCCGGTTTTTCTCCATCCAAGATTTTGGCAGCCAATTCACCTGCCTGAACACCGATTGCATGGTAATCCACACCGTAAGTGAAGAGAACCCCTTCCAAGTAAGCAGCATCACTTCCGATAGACGGAACTTTTGCCTCCTTGAGCACCTCACCAATAGTTGACGCAGTTGACGCTACGGTATTATCCGTCGGCAGGTAAATGGCATCGACCTTACCAGCTAATGAAGTAATAGCCTGTTGCACATCATTTGTTGTCGTAACAGTTGCGACTTCAACCTTAACCCCCTTGGCCTCCAAAGCTTTCTTAGCTTGCTCAGCCTGTACTTCTGAATTCACTTCGCTTGAATTATAAAAAATACCAACTGTTTTCGCTGACGGTACGACTTTGAGCAACATATCAATCTGCCCTTCTACATCCGTCGCGTCAATCGAACCCGTCATACTTCCACCGGGTGCATCAAGCGAATCAACCAAACCTGCCTCAACAGGATCTGTAACAGCTGTAAAGACGCTCGGAGTCTCACTGTCAGCATTCAACATAGCCTGAGCTGCTGGTGTTGCAATAGCAAAGTTGAGGTCATTCTTCCCAGCCAATTGCTCGACCATGGTCTGCAAGTTAGCTTGGTCACCTTGCGAATTTTGCAGGTCAATGGTCAGGTTTTCACCTTCCTTATAACCCGCTGCAGCAAGTGCCTCCACAAAGCCCTTACGTGCACCGGTCAAAGCCTCATGCTCTGCGTATTGAATAATGCCGACTTTTGTCGTCTGGTCATCTGAACCATTTGCGCTACAAGCAGCAAGAGTCACGGCAGATAAAACTGCCACTGAACTAAGAATCAACTTTTTAAATCTCATGATTTATCTCCTTTTAATAATTATACAATGAAGCAATCAAACCAGAAAAAGACCGTCTAGAATCACTCTAAACGGTCCCCACTATTCAACTGCATTTTGAAAACAAGATGAATGCTGCGTGCCGTTTAGATGTATCATCTATGGGCACAGGTCAAAACAACTACAGCCACATAGATACAAACCTTACGATTTTGTGTTTGCATCCATGTCTACCATGTCTACAAACACTATCTAAAATAGCCGTAGAAATAAGTATGAGCAAGCATAGTCATGCGACCCTTTTTCAGCATAGCTTGTTTCCTTTCACTGTTTATTTTGTAACTATCATACCTGTTTTCAAGACTTTTGTCAATAGAAAACTGCATAATTTTTCATCATAATATCATCTTTTTCCAATAAAATTGATAAAAGCTATGTAAGGTATGATTTTAATATTTCTTATGCAGTTTGCAAACGCAAAACAGCAACTTCTTCCTCAGTCAGAGACAAAAGAGGCGCAACTTCTTCATTTGTCATATTTGTGTCAAATAGACGTTGGATAAATTCTGAACGATTAGTTTCAGAGATTTGATTGAATGTTGATGTCATTGTTTATACCTTAACTTTCCATTGGAATGAACCAATAGTATCACACGACATAGAAAATGTAAAACGGAACTGTGAAAATATCCTATAAGTTTTCTTTATATGTTGGAGTATTTTCAAGAAAATTTACAAAGATAGAAGTAAGAAAAAACCTGCCAACAGATATTGGCTCTATAATTTCTGTAGTGGGTAAATCCACTGTAGAGATTATGGAGCCTTTTTGAGTATATACAAAAAGTCCCATATGACCTATAATGAAAAGCAACCACACTCACATTAGAAAGACTCATATGGAACAACTTTATCATACCACAGAACTAATTGGAATCAAAGACAAAAACATCAAAATTCTCTTCATTTTGAAACATCAGACCCATCTAGAAATCAGGGCAAAGCTAGATTACGACAGCCCTGGTTGTCCTCATTGCCAAGGAAAGTGTATCAAGTACGACTTTCAAAAGTCGTCAAAGATTCCGATTTTGGATTGTCAGGGCTTTCCGACCCTCCTCTTGCTTAAGAAACGACGGTTTCAATGCAAATCTTGCCAAAAAGTGACTGTAGCTGAGACAGCTCTAGTCAAGAAAAACTGTCAGATTTCCCAACCTATTTGGGACAAAGTGACACAACTCCATACAGAAAACATGACCAATATAGCCATCGCTAGGAGATTACATATCTCCGTATCGGTCGTCCAGAGGAAACTGGCTCAGTTTCAATTTGAGCATGATTTTACGACATTACCAAAAGTCTTGAGCTGGGATGAATTTAGTCGGAACAAGGGAAAACTCGCCTTTATTGCTCAGAATTTTGAGACGAGATCGATTGTGACCATTCTTGACAACAACCGCCAAACCACCATCAAGAACTATTTCTACAAGTATCCTAGGGAGGTCAGAGAAACTGTCAAGGTCGTGACCATGCTATGTTTAGCGTCCACTACAAATTGGCTAGCCCCTTCGCTTTCCTATCTCTAGGCTCAGGCTGAAACAGTCTATTCCCAGACTGTTTCACTCCCAAAAGCTAAAATTGTCCTTGATAGATTTCACATTATCCAACACCTGAGCCGTGCTATGATGACGACTAGAATTGATATTATGAAGACTTTCGATACGCGTTCCCTACCTTATCGATCCATGAAAAATCACTGGCGTATTCTCCAAAAAGATAGCCGTAAACTGTCTCTGAATCGCTTCTTTTCTCGCACTTTTGGGCAAACAGTAACACCGAGAGAGGTTGTCCAGAAAACATTGAATTTCTCTGAGGAACTGAAATTCTATTACGAACTCTACCAGGTCCTTCTCTTCCATTTCCAAGAGAAGAACTTGAAACATTTCTTCGATCTTCTAGAGAACAATCTGAATCTTGTCAATCCAACCTTTAGGACTGTTTTTAAGACATTTCTAAAGTATAAAACGTACATCACGAACACCATGGTGCTTCCATATTCCAACGCTAAACTGGAAGCGACCAATAAACTCATCAAAGATATCAAGAGGCAAGCATTCGGATTTAGGAACTTTACGAACTTTAAAAACAAGATATATATTTCTTTGAATATACAAAAAGAGAGAACGAATTTCGTCCTCTCTAGGTGTTAGCTTTTCACCTACCCACTACAGTTGACAAAGAGCCCAGATATTGGCAGGTAATATTTTATGATTCCGTAGTTTCCTTGGCCAATCGCTCGCGTTCCAAACGAAGTTTACGATTGGGGTTGAGTTTATTGAAAAGCTCTTCTAATTTTTCAGCATTCCAAACATCGGCTGCCGAAACAAAATTTCCATCCTTATCCTTGAAGGATATTGGTTTATCACCCATTGCATACCTCCTTGAGGAATAAAATGTAGTCCTGAAACACAAGCTCAGGTTGATGATTATTGAATAATAGCGGGACACTCAGTCTTATGGTCCCGTCCAGTTTCTGGGAGACCAGCTGAAAAAGTCCACTAAACAGGTTACGACACGGAACCCAAATGGGCGATACTACCATTTGGGTGTAGTTAGTAAGGTAGCTAGCCAAGATCCCATAGGACTTGGCGTAGTTTGACTAGCAAGTTAACTTGCAGCCAAACTGCTACGTTAATCAACAAATTCAAATTCAAATTTACCGATGCGGACAGTGTCACCGTCCTTGGCACCGCGCGCACGGAGGGCTTCATCAACACCCATTCCACGCAACTGACGGGCGAATTTCATGACAGATTCGTCGCGGTCAAAATTGGTCATGGTAAAGAGTTTTTCTAGCTTGTCGCCAGACAAGATCCAGCTGGCATCATCCGCACGGCTGATGTCAAATTCAGGCTCATCTGGATTGAAACCATAGTAAGCTTCTTCCTCTTGGAAATCAGAATCTTCATACAGCAAGAATTCTGGCGTTTTCTCAAGCAATTCTGCTGTCGCCTCCAGTAAGTTTTCCAATCCTTGATGAGCAATACCGGAAATCGGGAAAATCTGTGGCAGTTCGTCAAACTCGTCATAGTTGGCTACCAGCTTCTTCTTGAATTCTTTCAAATTCTCTTCCGCATCTGGCATGTCCATCTTATTGGCAACAATAATCTGCGGGCGTTCCATGAGACGAAGATTGTAGGTTTCCAATTCATTGTTAATGGCCACATAGTCCTCATAGGGATCACGGCCTTCGCTGGCTGACATGTCCAAAACGTGCAAGATAACACGCGTCCGTTCAATATGACGGAGGAATTGCGTTCCCAGGCCGACACCTTGACTAGCTCCCTCAATCAAGCCTGGCAGATCGGCAACCGCAAAGGATTCGCCTGATTTAGTTCGCACCATTCCCAAATTCGGTACAATGGTTGTAAAATGGTAGGCACCAATTTTTGGCTTGGCAGCTGTAATAACGCTGAGGAGAGTGGATTTCCCAACAGATGGGAAACCAACCAGACCAACGTCCGCCAGAACTTTTAGTTCTAATTCCAGATTGCGTTCCTCACCTGGTTCACCATTCTCAGCAATTTCAGGCGCAGGATTTTTCGGCGTGGCAAAGCGGATATTTCCACGGCCACCACGACCACCGTGGGCAATGACGAACTCCTGACCGTGCTCCACCAAGTCAGTGATAACCTTGCCAGTCTCCGCATCACGAACGGTTGTTCCCTGCGGCACGCGCACAATCAAATCTCCCGCACCACGACCGTGCATGCCCTTGGTCATACCTTTTTCACCGGCATCCGCCTTGAAAATGCGGTTGTAACGAAAATCCATGAGGGTACGCAAGCCTTCGTCTACCTTGAAAATAACGTGACCGCCATGACCACCGTCACCACCCCACGGACCGCCGTTGGGAACGTATTTTTCACGACGGAAGGCAACCATCCCGTCGCCACCCTTACCTGCCTTGACCTTAATCTTGGCAGTATCTAAAAACATACTCATAATCTACCTAATCTTTCTCTGAAAAAGACGCTAAAAAGCGCCTTTTTAGTTCATCAATGCATTGATTGCAGGGAAAATTAAACCAGCGATCGTGGCAACCACCATAATAATAACAATCAATAATGTAAAGCGTTCAAATAAAGTTTTCTTGTGTTTTTCTTCTCCAAAAGCCATTGCTTTCTCCTTCTACAGTCATTATCCTTTATTTTACCATAAAATGGCAGAGCGTTCAATTTTCATTGTTCAACTTCTCCTTGACCTTCTCCGCTACCTTATAAGGCACACCTGCTTCGGCGATTTCTTGTAGGTTTGCTGCTTGGATATTGCCAATGGATTTGAAATGTTTCATCAGAGCCTGCTTGCGCTTTGGTCCTAAGCCCTCAATACCATCCAATTTTGATGAGAAAGAATTTTTCGAACGAACCTGACGGTGAAACTCAATGGCAAAGCGGTGTACCTCGTCCTGAATGCGTTGCAGGAGGAAAAATTCTTGCGAGTTACGAGGCAGTTCAACCACTTCAAGCGGATTTCCAAACAGCAATTCGTGGGTCTGGTGCTTGTCATTCTTCTGCAAGCCCGCAATCGGAATGGTCATACCCAACTCATGCTCGATAATCTCCTTGGCCACATTGACCTGTCCCTGACCACCGTCAATGATAATCAAATCGGGTGGCACCAAGCCTTCTCTGAGGACGCGACTATAACGGCGGCGCAAGACTTCCCGCATAGAGGCGTAATCATCCGGCCCCTCAACCGTCTTAATCTTGTACTTGCGGTATTCTTTTTTATTAGGTACCCCATTTTCAAAAACCACCATGGCCGACACAGGACTGGTCCCCATGATGTTGGAGTTATCGAAAGCCTCAATCCGCACAGGCGTCGGAATCCCCAACAGCTGACCGATATTCTCCACAGCACCGTAGGTCTTCTCCAGATTTTTCTCCAAGAGATTAAACTTCTGCTCCAGACTAACACGCGCATTCTTAGTTGCCAGATTGATGAGTTGCTTCTTCTCGCCACGCTGGGGCTTAAGCACCTTGGTATCCACCAGAGCTTCTACGGCTTCTTGGTCAATATCCTGCGGTATCAAGACCTCTGAGGGAATCAAATGTTGCTGGTCCCTGTAAAACTGACCGATGTAGGTCAAAAAGTCTTCGTCCGCATCATTATAGTATGGAAAAAGATTGACATTCCGCTCAATCAGTTTCCCCTGCCGAACAAAGAAAACCTGCACACACATCCAGCCCTTGTCCACATAGTAGCCAAATACATCCCGATTTTGCAAGTCATGGGCCATCACACGTTGCTTGGTCCGCAGGGTGGAAATGGATTGCAGGACATCACGATATTCCGCAGCCTTTTCAAACTCTAGATTGCCAGCAGCTGCCTTCATCTTTTCCTGCACTTCTTTGACAATCTTATCATCATGACCTGTCAAGAACTGGGCAACTTCCTTAGCCATCTTGTCATAGTCAGACAGGCTGGGCATATTATCTCCATGGGCCAGACATTGCCCCAAATGATAATAAAGACAATACTTGTTCTCAGGCAATTTACACTTGCGGAAAGGATAGAGGCGTTCCAGCAATTTGAGGGTCTGGTTGGCCGCACCCACATCTGGATAGGGACCAAAATACTGACCACCATCCTTTTTTATCTGCCGTGTAATGATCAGTCGTGGATGGCGTTCCTTGGTAATCTTGATAAAAGGATAGGACTTGTCATCCTTGAGCATGATGTTATAACGGGGCTTGTTTTCCTGAATCAGATTGATTTCCAGCAAGAGGGCCTCGATATTGGAATCCGTTACGATAAATTCAAAGTCGGCAATCTCTGACACTAAAGCCTCTGTCTTGGTATCATGGGCACCACGAAAATAAGACCGCACCCGATTGCGCAGGTTTTTGGCCTTGCCTACATAGATAATTTTTCCGTACTTGTTTTTATGAAGGTAGCAACCCGGACTGTCCGGTAGCAGCTCCAACTTGTGCTTAATGGTATCATTCATAGTTCTAGTATAGCAGTTTTGACCAAAAACTTCATAAAGAAAAAATGTGATTTTTTTACATTTTTCCTCTAGAAACTCTTGTTTTTGTCCTAAGACAGTAGTATAATAAGTCTATATATCATTTGAACGACTAAGGAGGAGCTTATGATTACATTCGACCACATTACTAAGGCTTACGGTGACAATCTTGCCTTGGAGGACTTGAATTTGACCATTGAATCGGGTGAGATTTTTGGGCTGATTGGCCACAACGGTGCCGGAAAAACCACGACCATTAGT
Organism: Streptococcus sp. A25; assembly: GCF_043674095.1. NCBI lineage: Bacteria > Bacillati > Bacillota > Bacilli > Lactobacillales > Streptococcaceae > Streptococcus > Streptococcus sp. A25. Next base: position 168,540 of record NZ_JBIMJO010000001.1, on the reverse strand, counting down.
CTGCTGACCTCCATTATTGAGGCGACGGAAGGTCATATTTTGGTGGACAATCTCACTCTGGCTGAGCATCGGGATGAGATTAAAAAGCGGATTGCCTACGTTCCAGACTCGCCAGATATCTTCCTCAATCTGACAGCATTTGAATACTGGCACTTCCTCGGCAAGGTCTATGGTGTGCCGAAGGAGGACGTAGACCAGCGCATCGGGACCCTATCAACTCTTTTCGACATGACCGCCCGCCAGCACGAGCCTATCGATAGTTTCTCCCACGGTATGCGGCAGAAGACCATTATTATCGGTGCTCTGATACCCAATCCAGATATTTGGATTTTAGATGAGCCCTTGACTGGACTGGATCCGCAAGCCTCCTTTGACCTCAAGCAGATGATGAAGGAACATGCCAGAGGTGGCAATACGGTTCTCTTTTCAACACACGTTTTGTCCGTTGCTGAGCAACTCTGTGACCGCATTGGCATTCTGAGAAAGGGTCGTCTGATTTTCGTAGGTAGTCTGGAAGAATTAAAATCCCAGTATCCTGATAAGGACCTGGAAACTATCTACCTGGAATTGGCTGGCCGCCAGAAGGAAAAGGTAGGTGAGGAGGCATGAACAAATCTGTCATCTGGGAATTGGTGAAAATCAATATCCTCAACTCCAATCCGCAATTGCTGGCCCAGGTCAAGAAAAAGCAAAGCAAGCGCAAGGATGCCTCCTTTTCGGCCTACAAAAGTATCCTCTGGCAACAGGGATTTATGGTAGTGGGCTTTGCCGTCCTCTACACTGTCTTTTTCCTTGGAATTGACTATAGTCGCTCGGTTGGTTTCTTCTCCATGCAGCTGGGCATCTTTACGGTCATGGCTATCCTTTATGGATTTACAGGATTTTTCTCCGTCTTCTATGATAGCAAGGACACCAAACTCTATCTGGCCCTACCTGTCAAAGACAGTGAGGTTTTTGTAGCCAAGGTTCTGTCGGCTCAAGGAATGGTTCTGCCCTTCCTCATGCCCAACCTGACTCTACTGGGTGTGGCCTATTATCAAATCGGAGGACTGCCCCTGCTACCACTTGCCCTACTTTCCTTTGCCATCCTCTGGCTCCTGGTCAATGTGGTCAACCTAATCATGGTACATTTTATCGGAACTATTCTGACAAAAAGTTCTCGTAAGACCTTGATTTCAACCATCTTGACAACTGGAGCGTCCCTGATTTCTGTTGGGGCCATGATGTACATCCAAAGCCAACAAGTACGGTCGTTTGATACAGGTGGCTTTGTGGAATTTCCGACCATTCCGATCTTTGTTGGTTTCCACTATCTAGTCAGCAAGACCTTGTCGCTGGCTACGCTCCTACATTTTGCTCTTCCAATCTTGGTTATGATCGGTCTGATTTACTATGCGACCAAGACAGTTATTCCAAATTATTTCAATCAAATGCTGGTCATTGATACCATTTCCAGCAAGAAGAGCAGGAAAAAATCTGGCAAACTTCCTAGCAATCTCAAGCAGGCCCTGGTTAAACACCACCTGGCTACGCTTAACGACAGCAATCTCCTGGTTCAATCCTTCCTACAGCCAATTATCATGGGTGTGGCCCTCTTTCCAAGTTTCTCACAATTTATGGATGGTGATTCCTTTAGTCAAATCGGAGTAGATTATTTCGGTATTTTTCTGCTGGCTGGAACTATTCTGGGCAGTATGTTTGCAGGGGCTACAACCTTTATTGGGGTGGCCATGTCGCTGGAAAAGGAAAATTATCACTTTATCAAGACACTACCTATCAACTTTAAGCAGTTTACTATTCAGAAATTCTGGGTTGTCTCGGCAGTCCAATTTCTGCCACCTGCCTTGCTCTATTTGGTCCTGGCAATCGCATTGCTCAAGGTAAACCCAATTTTGGCCCTCTCCTTTACAATTGGTAACCTAGTAACAGCAATTTTAGTTGGACAGATTTTCTATTGGCGGGATCAGCGACTCCTCATGCTTAACTGGCAAAATTCTAATCAGCTCTTCGGTCGCGGCGCTGGCCAGTGGCTGATTGCAGGCTCAATTTTTGCAACCATGATTCTGGGAACCATTCTCTTTGTGATTGCAACAATCCTGACGAACACTATCGGTCCAATCTATGTTAGCTCAGGAATATTCACACTCGTTCTGGTCTTAGCTGCTGGCTTGCAGTATTACCTCTATAAGGTCTACTGGAAGAAATTATGATATAAAAGTAAAGAGTTTGGAAAACAGTTCCAAACTCTTTTTTCTTGTTTAATTGACCCTTGTAAAATCTGGTTTTTCCTTGCGTAAAAAGGCTCCTACTGCTTCAAACAAGGCTTGTTCCTTAGAAGACAAATGGGTCTGCATAGCTTCTAATTCGAGAGCAGCTTCCAAATCAGGATAGAAGAATCGATTGAGCCAATCTTTTTGAATTGAAAGGACTTTAAGAGGTGTATTCAATAGGAAGTTAGCAAAATCTAGTGCTTCTTTATCCAAATGCTCATCATCTACAGATTTAGTGATAATTCCTAAATCCATAGCTTCTTCTGCACGGATAATCTGATTCGTTGTAAAATATTGAAATAGTTTTGATGGTCCTATTTGTTTGCCCAAGAGATAAAATAGCCCATTATCCCCGGGTAAACCGATACCATTAAAGGCTGGAACTAACTTGGTTTTCTTTCCAATGATACGGTAGTCACAAGCCATCGCTAGCCCAAATCCTGCTCCAGCCGCTGAACCTTGTATGACAGCAATAATAGGCTTAGGATTATTACGGATTGCCATAACCAGTCGACCAGGATTCAGAGTGTGGTTCAAGTCAAACGGCTCCCGAGTTTCAAGTAGCTTATTAAATTTGTTTATGTCACCTCCACCGGAAAAAATTTTTCCATTTGCGCGTAAGATGATGATTTTCACTCTTTCATCGTCTGCCAAATTATGAAATGTTTGGATTGTCTCTTCAAACATTGTTTTATCAAATGAATTACCGAATCCCGGCCGATTCAGCGAGATTGTCGCAATAGAATCATGAATGTCTAATTCTATAGTTTTATACATATTTTAACCTTTCTAACCTAATATTATATAAACAGGAGGCTGGCAGAACCAACCTCCGACTAGTTATTGATTTAGAAAAATGGTAGTTAGTGATGAAGAGGTAGACCAATAACTAGACTTTGTAAATGAAGGAGAAATAATCTTGGTATCCAATTGATAGGATTAGTTGAAGGCAGCTTCGCCTGTCAGTGAACGTCCGACAATCAAAGAGTTCATTTCATGCGTACCTTCGTAAGTATAGATTGCTTCAGCATCTGCAAAGAAGCGGGCAATATCGTAATCAGCTACAATACCATTACCACCGCAAGCTGAACGACCAAGTGCAACGGCTTCGCGCAACATTTCAGCATTATTCAATTTACCGATAGAGGTTGCCACTTCATTGTAATCACCTTTTTCTTGCAGGCGAACAATCGATGCACAAAGTGCCATTGCTGTCGTAAGGTTGGATTTCATCTTAGCTAGCTTTTGTTGAGTCAATTGAAATTGAGACAACTTCTTGCCAAATTGCGCGCGACCATTGACATATTTCAAGGTAGCTTCTAGGGCACCCGCAATTGCACCCGTCGCCATGAAGGATACTCCAGCTCTAGTCGTATAAAGAATACGAGCGATATCTTTGAATGAATTGATTTTTTGTAGACGTTCACTCTCTTCCACCACAACATCTGTCAAAGTAATATCGCAGTTTGGTACAATGCGCAAGGCAATTTTATTTTGGATGACAGAAACTTCTACACCTGGTTGGTCTCTGCGAACAATAAAGGCTTTTGGCTTACCAGTCTCAACATCACGCGCATAGACTGGAATGACATCTGCCACATTAGCACCACCAATCCAGCGTTTAGCGCCATTGATAATCCACTTGTCTCCCTCGCGACGAGCAGTTGTTTGCAATCCCCAAGCAACATCAGAACCATGGTCAGGCTCTGTGAGGGCAAAACAGGTTCTCAGTTCATGGTTGGCCAATTTCTTAATATATTTTTCTTTTTGGGCATCGTCTCCACCGTAAAGGAATGAGTAGAAACCAAGCCCTGAGTGAACACCGTTTAGCGTTGCAAGGGATGGGTCGAAACGGGCCATCGTATAGGCGAAGAAGAATTGGAAGATGAGACTTGGAGTATCTGCACCCTCGCGGCCTTCATACAATAGTGGACTATATTTGTATTCCAGGGTTCCCATATCTTCGAAAAATCCTTCTGGTACTGTACAATTCGACCAATGGGTATTCAAATCCTTACGGTATTTAGACTCCAAGAGTTCATAAAGGTTTTCCAAAATTGTCAGTTCACCTTCACTCAAATCTTCGGAGATGCGCAATACATCTTCTGGAAATAGTTTTTTTAACCGTTCTTCTTTAGTTGCCATAGTGATTACTCCTTTTATTCTGATTTAAATTCTGCTTTACGTTTTTCAAGAAAGGCATTGATACCTTCAACCTTATCATTGGTATCAAGTAGGACAGAGAAAGCTAAATTTTCAAATAACAAGCCTGAATGAATATCCACATCATTTGCGGAGTTGATGACACGTTTAGCCAGCATAACCGCAATTGGTCCCTTAGCCGTTACCCGTTTTGCTACTTTTTCAGCTACAGTCAATAATTCTGCAGGATCAGCTACTTGCATAATCAATCCACTTGCCACACCTTCTTCGGCTGAAAGAATTCGCCCTCCCAAAATAACCTGTTTTGCAATCGATTCATTGGTCAAGCGCACCAATTTTTGTGTACCACCAGCACCTGGTAAAAGTCCCAAGTTAGTTTCTGGCAAACCGAGCAAGGCAGTTGTAGAAGCAATGCGGATATCACAGAACATTGACAATTCTAAACCTCCACCAAAGGCATAGCCATTGATGGCTGCAATGAAGACTAGGCGTGAATTTTGCATTCCCAATAAGAAGTCGCGAGCAAAGGATGAAAGATTTTCCTTCCCTTTTTTAACCAAGAGATTTTTTACATCTGCACCTGCTGCAAAGGCCTTATCCCCTGCCCCTGTCAAGATGACAGCACGAATGTCTTCTTGATTATTGAGATAATCTACAGTTGCTTTTAGCTCTCTCCAAACTTCTGTAGACAAGGCATTCATAGCCTCTGGACGATTGATAGTCACAATAGCTGTATTGCCTTTTTCTTCCAATAGTAAATATTCTAATTGTGGTTTAGACATAGTTCTTACCCTCCTAAAGTGTTACATTTGAATCAATAAAGGCTTTGAATTCTTCATCAGAATATCCCAAAGCTTTCAGTATTTCTTCTGAATCACGACCAATCCGACCAGTCGGTTGATAAGAATCAAAGGTATCATATTCTGAGAATGATACTGGAAGATTAGGCATAACAGCTGTATTTCCCGATTCAAAGGTAACTTCACGAAGATAATTATTAGCCCAGGCTTGTTCATCTTTAGAAACATCTGCATTGTGTTTCAATACTTCGTAAACAATATCTGCCTCATCAAATAAAGCAGTCCATTCAGCCATTGTCTTGGTTCTAAAGACTTGATAAAGTTTTTCCATCAATTCCTTCAGGGTATCCGGATGAGCTTGCAAGATAGCAATCGTCTCTGTATCTGGATGCTCTGCGTACTCATCTAATCCTAGCAAACGGTAGAAGTCAGGGGCCTGACGTTCATAATTACCGAGGGTAATGATAACCCACTGATCATCTGAAGATTGATAGATATGATTCGTAGGGGAACCTGGGGCCATTTTATGTTTTGGATACTCTGCGCCATACCGCTCTTGTGTGGCCACAACACCTGTAGCATTGTACCAAATACCTGTACCGTACAAGGAAGATGTTAAGAATGTTCCTTTGCCACTAACAGTTCTTCCATACAAAGCACCCATGATTCCCAGGGCGATAACAGATGCGACCGTTGAATCTCCAAAGCCGCCTAAAGGCTTAATAGGAAAGTCGCCTTTTGAGCCCCAGTCAACCATTGCACCCGTTCTTGCCCAAAAGGCTGCCATATCAAAACCTGGTCTGCTTGCTGCTGGCCCTTCATAACCATATCCTGTGAAATGAGCATAAATAATCTTTTCATTGACTGCTTTTACTGTTTCATAAGAAATGTTCATTTTCTCAAGAGATTTCAAACGAACATTCGTAATGAAAACATCTGCTTCTTTAATCAAATCAAATAGAATTTTCAGACCTTCCTTGGTTTTCAAATTCAAAGCCAAGAGTTTTTTGTTTGCGTTTTGAACGGTAAAAAGTGGGTTTTCATCATCAGCTTTTGGTGTTCGGAAACCTGGACCTATGTGACGCCAATCATCTCCTTGCAAACCCTCAATTTTGATAACTTCTGCACCCCAGTCAGCCAGCCATCTGGTTGCCGTAGGAACGGCTATAAACGTTCCTAATTCAACGACTTTTATACCCTCTAAAGGTTTTTTCAAACTCATTATATGTACTCCTTTCAATACATTTTTTTATCCTGTCGAATGTAGAAATATCGACAGACCTGCACAATTACATGTCAAGCTTTTTCCAATGTTATTTAACATCAGACAAATATTCCTAATTTGATAAGAATCATTGCGACGATAATAGAGATAACACCACCCAGAAGCCCTGTCCTAAGGTAGACTACAATCCCTTTGCGATATTCTAATTTTGCTAATTCCATGGCATTATTTACACCTGGCGAATGAGCCGAAATAGATGTAGATGCCGCTATGGCCATAAGACGATGGGAGGTTGCTGCCGTCAGACCAGCTTGCTCAGTAAACATAGCATTTACCTCTGCACCAAAAGAGTTGATAGCACCTGCTCCTGTTGCTGTAATAAAGGATACTAGCGAGATTAGAAGCACACCCTTTGTCATTGGAGAAAAGATATCCAAGCCAGCAGTTACCAAGGCAAATCCAGGAACAACTTTGATAACTGAACCTATAGCTGACGTTGCAGCGACACCAAAAATTGGTGCGTAGGCGGACGATAGAGCTCCTGTAATTGTCTTATCCAAGGCTTTATAACGCTTGAAGAAAAGAATGACACAAAGGATACAGCCAGCTGTAATCGAATACAGTACATCAACTTTAAGGAAACCCGCCAAAGCAATCATGACAACAATTGGAAGAATTGACAACGATACAGAAGGTAAATCTTCATCCGCACTGCTATTTCCAAGTCCTGCATAGAAATTAGCACCAGTTTCATCAAATCCTTCACCACGCTTCTCCGCAACTTTTAAATCATAAACGATAAAGAAAGCTTGATAGGCATAGAAAACTAGTGCACAGATTAGGGAAAGTCCCATACCAGCTGTAATAGGCTGACCTGTAAATTGAGAGGGTGTAATATTGGTCAATTGGAGAGACCCACCGATAAAGAGAGCGCCAATAACAGCCGATCCACCATTGGTATAAAGCCTCCAAGGAATATTAAATTTCTTGAACAGTTCTGCCGATACGTCAATGACCGTATAGACAATGACTAAGCCTGAAACTCCAACATAGGATAGGATGGCATACATAACAGGTACAAACGCAACTGCCCAGAACTTTTGATTCTTCTTCAATTTAGAGATAGCTCTGTAGATGCCCATAGCGATAGACTTTGATGCTCCACCGTCATTGAGCAAACGACCAAAAATGGCACCAGCGGCAAAAATAAGAAAGAAGTTTTGAATAAAGGAAGCAAACCCTGGTGCCCAGGCAGTTTTGAGCAATTCCAACATAGGTAAGCCTGATGTCAGAATAATGATAAAAGCGGAGAGTAGTGCTGATAGTACTAGATTAAATCCTTTCACACATAAGAAAATGAAGAATCCAATCCCAAACAGCATTCCGATAAGACTGATTAGTTCCATAGCACACACACTTTCTAGAAACTAGGTCTCATCTTCGATTAGTTCAATCAGACCAGCAGCGCCCATTCCGCCACCGATACACATGGTAATCAATCCAAGTTTGCCTTTTGTTCGTTTCAATTCTGAAATTGTTTTTGAAATCAAGATAGCACCTGTTGCACCAAGTGGGTGACCAAGGGCGATTGCTCCACCATTAGGATTGACCTTAGCTGGATCAAAGCCCAGAGTATCGATGATTGGAAGGGCTTGAGCTGCGAAGGCTTCGTTCAATTCAATAACATCAATATCGTCTACTTTGACATCCAAGCGATTTAACAAACGTGGTACTGCCTCTATTGGACCAATTCCCATGATATTTGGATCTACCCCTGCAACATTGAAACCAAGGAATTTGGCAACCGGTTTAATGTTTAATTCCTCTGCCCGCTTACGAGACATAAGAACTACAAATCCTGCACCGTCTGAAACTTGCGATGCCTGTCCAGCTGTTACAGTACCATTTTCTTTAAAGACAGGATTCAAAGCACCTAAAGCTTCAATGGTCGAACCATAACGAATACCTTGGTCATCTTTGAATTCAAACTCATTGCCCTCTAGGTCATTTCCAATCACTGGGATAATTTCGTCAACAAACTTACCAGCTTTTTGAGCAGCCTCTGCACGGTGGTGACTTTCAACAGCGAAAGCATCCATTTGTTCACGGGTCACACCATATTTTTCTGCTACATTTTCTGCTGTAATTCCCATTGGCGTATAAAGACCAGGTTCATTATCTGAAATCCATTGATCACGGGTAGCAGGATTTCCTGCCATTGGCAGTTTGGACATGGATTCCACACCACCAGCTACTACTACATCTGCCTCACCGGACCAAATCATATTTGCTGCTGTAGAAACCGATTGTAGACCTGATGAACAGAAACGGTTAATCGTTTGAGCAGATACACTGTACGGTAAACCAGCTCTCAGAGCAATGAGACGAGCGACGTTGTTCCCTTGTTCCGCTTCTGGTTTGGCTGTTCCGACAACAACGTCATAGATTTCTTCCTTTGGAAGATTCGGTACTTTTGCTAACACCCCTTCCAAAACCTTGCCGGCAAAATCAACCGGATGTTGTAGGCGCAAGAACCCCTTCTTTCCCGCTTTAGCAACAGCTGAGCGACCATAGGCAACAATCACTACTTCTTGTTGAGACATGAATATGTTCCTCCATTTTTAAAATATATTTTTTAAATTTTATTTAGTATATTTATAGAAACCTTCGCCTGTTTTACGGCCCCATTTTTTCTCATTGTACATTTTCTCCAACAACTCAATACCTGGACGACGCTCTCCAGTTTCATCTTGCTGACGTTTGGCAGCTAGATAGGCTAGGTCAATACCGGTCAAGTCCATCAGGCGGAATGGGCCCATCGGATAATTGAGACCTTTTTCGACAGCTGTATCAATATCTTGATATGATGCGATGCCTTCATCATAGAGTTCCATGGCTTTACGAGAAACAGCACGGAGTACTGAGTTCGCTAAGAATCCATCATTTTCTTTCATAACAAAGACAGGGTCCTTACCAGTATTGCGGGCAAAATCCATTAATCGTTCAACAGTTTCCATAGAAGTGTGTTCGCCTTTGACTACTTCAACCAATTTCATTACCAAAGCTGGATTAAAGTAATGGAAATTAGCCAACAATTCTGGTTCTCTAACAGCATCTTTGAACAAGGAAGACACCATGAAACTAGAGTTTGTAGCAAGAATAGTACCTGGTTTTACCAATTCAGTCACTTCTTTGAAGAAATCAAACTTAATCTGGCGATCCTCAATAATGGCTTCAATGACTAAATCTACATCCTCTACTGCTAATTTTATATCTGGTTCAAAGAATAAAACCTTATTGACATCATCGATATGCTCTTGGGTTAACTTCCCTTTGGCAATGCGTCCATTAAGATAATCGACTGTCCACTCTTTTGCTTTTTCTAAAGCTTCTTCATTCTTATCATTCAAAAAGACTGTATAGCCATAGAGGGCTGAATTCAGGGCAATTTGACGCCCCATTAAGCCTGAACCGATGACAGCAACACGTTTAATTTCACTCATTTTTATTTTCCTCCTAAAGATTGGAAGGTATTTTCACACCCTTCAAGTTTCTCTGAATGTCTAAATAATTTGGTAAAAGTTACCATATACCCATTTGATAAAGTATTGCACCAACAAAGGCACAAATAATTGGAATCACAACTGATGTTACAAAGGTATTTAGATAAGATTCCTTGTGAGTCAAGCGCATAACAGCTAAGGAATTGATAACAACTCCGTTATGCGGTAAAGAATCTAGGCCACCAGCAGAGACAACTGCTAGGCGATGAATGACCGGAGCCGGAATTCCCTGATCAAGAAAGCGCTGACCAAAGACCTGCAAGCCAACTCCCAATCCACCTGCTGATGATCCGGTAATTGCGGAAGCAATGTTAACTGCAATGACCAACTGGACTACAGGCGGACCAGGAATCTTATCCAGACCGGAAATGATGTACTGAAAGGCCGGTAGAGCCGCCACCACTGTACCAAAACCAACCACTGAACAAGTAGCTCCTACTGCATTCAAAGTGTTTGTGGTCGCTTTTTGAATAGTAGCAAAAATTCCTTTCAAGTGCTTGTAGAACAGCAGGTAAGTCACTGTAATAGTAATGAGTAGACTAATAGGTGGCGAGAATTTCAAGATATTCATAAAAAGGAACAAGACAATCGAAGGCAAGAAACAAAGCCATAATGGAATATTAGGAATATCTGTCTCAGTTTTGATATCTGACTCTGCAATCCTATAACCAGTCTTATAAAATCCTTCTCCCCTTTTTTGAGCCTGCCTCAAACGAAATTCGATATAGCCGACACCCATTATCAAAGCCAAGACGGCAAGAATTAAGCCAAGTATAGGGGCGGCCATCGTCGTAGTCCCCAGATACTCCGTAGGCATAATATTTTGAATCGAGGGTGTTCCAGGTATCATCGACATAGTAATAACTCCAGCAGCTAATCCATTACAAGTGTACATGTGCCAAGGGATATCTAGCTCTTGAAATATTTCCTTAGAAATAGCCACCATTGTAAAGACCAAGACATAGACCGAGATGCCACCATATGATAAGGTCGATGAAATAAAAATCAGGGTCAAAATTGCAACTAGTTGCTCCTTACCTGGAAATTTCCGAGCAAATCCTGCAAATGTATAAGCAATCACTTTTGCTGCTCCAGAATCTCCCATCATCTGACCGAATACTGCTGAGAAGAAGAAAATGAGCCAGTTTCGCTGAGCAAAATTTGCAAAGCCAGTCATATAATTTTCCTGTATCAGCTCGTTTATATTTCCGCCAGATAAAAGAATCATCGGCAACATACTGATAATACTTAGAAAAAGTATTGGAAAGCCCTTATAAGCAAGGTAAATAAGAAGACTTAACGATAGGAGAACCCCTATCAGACTAATAAGTCCAGGATCCATTGATTTCCTCCATGTTCTAAAAAATAAGTTTATACGTTTCTATAATTGTTAGTTTGTGAATTCTTAAATTTTTGGAAGCGCTTCATTTACTTTATAGACAAATTATAATACGATATAGTAACTTTGTGAAATGCCAAAACAGAATGCTTCCATAACAAAATCATTATGGTAAAATGTTAATATATTTTAAAACAATTACAAAAATGGAGGTATATAAATGTCGAGTATTTCTAAAAAAAGCATCATTGAATCCATCATTTCCTTAGGAAGTATCACTGCTGCTGCCGAATCACTCTATGTAACACAGCCCTATATTTCGAGAATATTAAAAGAAATTGAAGAGGAGTTAGGAGCTAAACTATTTGAACGCCGCTATCGTGAAATGAAATTAACTCAGGCTGGTGAAATTTATTTAGCCTTCTTAGAAAAAGTGGACGTACTTCACAGCGTTATGTTGGATCAATTATCCTCTATTGCCAAAGAAAAAAAGGGACTGTTGCGTATCGGCATCAACCCCATGTTATCTCCTATTTTTCTACCAGCTATTTATCCTATCGTTACAAATACAATGGACAAGGTAGAATTTAAATTCGTTGAAAATACTTCAAAAGTCCTTCTAAATATGCTAAATGAAGGCGATTTAGACCTCCTATTTGGTATCGGAAATGAGGACAGCAACTTTGAAACAATCCACGTTTTTGACTCCAGCATGTGTCTCATCGCTTCCGAATCATCCTCTCTCTTCCAACCAACTAGACAGCGCGAGCTACTAAAAAATTCATTGGATATGAAACAACTTCATAACTTGCCTGTCATATTATTGAATGAACATTATGTTTTTAGAAAAATTATTGATACTGCGTATTTTCAAGAAAATATATCAATCAATTGTATCCATGAAACCTCAAATACGTACACTGCAATTGGCATGGTCAAAAAAGGAATTGGGAATATATTTCTACCAAAGGTTGTAACTATACCTAGTAACTTTAACAAATGCAGCATTTATGAAATTGCTGAGCCATCCTTCACTATTGAATTTGTCTTTTATCGAAACCCAACTATCCAATCACCGTCCTACCTTGATGAGTTTATTGAGCAAGCTGGCAGGACTCTACATGAACATTATACTCAACCAGTTATGGTTAATCGCTAGTTATTGATAATATATAAACCAAAAAAGTTCGGAACATTTGCTCCGAACTTTTTGTGTGTTTAGTTTTCTTCTGCGTAGTATTCCGCCCCATAGCCTTCAACTTCTGCGTTGAATTGCCATGTGATGCCGAATTTGTCCGTAACATTTCCGTAGGCCGGTGACCATGGCACTGCCTGCAACTCCATGTTGATGGCTTTAGCATCTACTGACAATTTGTCGTAGAAATCCTTAGCTGTTTCAGCATCATCAGTGATAAGGGCAACGGTGATGTTGTCGCCTACTAAGTAAGGCATTTCTGGGTTGTTATCAGAAAGCATGAAACGTTGACCGTTTGGCAAGCGGAATTGTGCATTCATCACATGATTTTCCAATTCAGCTGGACAATCTGGCAAGAAATCCTTGAACAAATTTACTTGCTCAACTGTTGCACCGAGGGCATTTTTGTAAAATTCGATGGCTTCCAATCCGTTACCATTGGTTACCAAATATACTTCCATTGCTTTAAACATTATGTTCCTCCAATTATCGTCATATGGTTTATCTTTTATTACTTCGTTAACTCGTCTTGCCTAACTTCAGTTATGCCTGCGACTATTGACGCAGAATACATCTGCTGTATCATTATACCCTTCAACAGTCTCCCAGACTGTTGATGCAAGTACTAAAAGTAAACTAAACGACTTTATAAGATAAACCATCATATCACATCTGATTTGTATGGTCAAATACTTTTTTCTATTATTGATAACCGCCGCCAGCAACGCCGAAATACTCTTCCAGGGTCAGGCCAGAATTGTAAATGTCAGTCGCTTCTTGGCCAATATAACGCAGGTGCCAGGCTTCAGCCATGTAGCCTGTGATGGCTTCTTTTCCAGGCTGATACCGAACGATAAAGCCATAGTTGTGGGCGTTTTTAGCTACCCAGTTGGCTGCGGTCGGCTCTTCTAAGAGATTGCCAGCGCTGTCCATTAGGTCAAATGCTAAGCCTGTCTGATGCTCACTATAGCCTGGACGGGCTGAATAGGTATCGGCAGCAACCTGACCATCACGATTGACATAGGACTGATAGAGCCCAGCCTGGGTCTCGTAAGAACGGAAACCACTATAGGAATGCGATACAGCGAACCCTTGTGCCTGCATGTCTGCAATCAGGCTCTGGAAGGCTACCAAAGCTTGCGGGTCCTCACCTGGAGCGTAGGAAGCTGCCAGAGGATGCTTTTTATTGGCAATGACAACTGGTCCGTATTTCCCTTGGACACTGTAATAAGAGCCGTTGTAGTTTGCATCTGTAGCAATGGTCTCCTCGGCCTGTTCAGACGACGAACTAGCATCGCTACTGTTTTCTGACCCTTCAGCAGTTTCGCTGGTTTCTGATGACACTTCAGTCGTGGTTTGCGCTGTCTTGCTTGAATGACTGGTGTCATTTGATTTACTTGATTCTACCTTGCTTTCTGATTGGCCGCATGCTGTTAAGAGCAGAGCGGAGAGCAAGAGAAAACTCAAGCTTTTTTTATTCATCATTATTTGCCTCACGTTTCACTTACTCCATAAATCAAGAACGAATCACCATTTTGTCTCAGATTAAAGACTTGTTTTTTCGTCAAGGTACTCGATTTACCATTGAGATAAACTTCTCTAAATTGATTATGAACGGTCACGACGTAATTGTCTCCATCTTTCTTGACATCCGTCACAGTATAATCAATCGTCGTTTGGTAATCAATATTGGCTCTGGCAACACCGCCACCCTCAATATAGTTTACATATATACGATATACCTCACTTGAGGTATCGAAATATCTGTCAAACTGAACGGTACGGTGGGTAATAGAAGACCGCATTGACTCGATATAGTCATTCATGAAGGTCTGGATTTTTTCCTTGGTTTCCTGCTCCTCTTTGGCCTGAGCTTCCTTGCTTTCCTTAGCTTTTTGAGCGTCCGTCAACTTCTTGCTTTCCTCAGAAGACATGGTCAAATCCGCATAAATTTCGCCAACTGCTGGATCGACCAGAACCTTGGTAGATTCCGTTGTAAATGTTGCGCCCTCAAAATTAAAGCTAACCTTCAAATCAAGATGTTGATTGTCTAGAACTTCAACGCTGTCTGACAGTGATTTGGCAATTTCCTTATCACCAGAGAAGACCTTGATGTCCTTGATAGAGCCGTTATCGACCGGCAGGTGTAGGTTGAGCGTTTTCTGAACAGGCGATAGAGTCATGACAATCCTGTTTTCTTCAGCTTGGCTGAGATTCGGCTGCAAGCTGGTTTCAAAGTCTCCAGATTTAGTTTTGCCCTTAGCCTTGAATTCTTTATTGGCAAAATGATGTTCACCCAAAGATGTTTCTTTGTTGGCTTCAATCTTTTGGTCATCAATAGATAATTCAGACAGGTCACTATTGACAAGAATTTCAACCGGATAACTGGTCACTTGGTATTCTGGAAAAAGACCCAATTTACGTCCTTTTTCACGTAATCCGAGCAACTTATTTCCACGTTGGTCGTTAAAAGTATTTTTTCCGCCAGATGCTTCAATGGCATCTAGCTCACTCTTGATATCGACGCCTTCAGAGTTCAAATATTGGATAAAATCCTTAGCCTCTGACTTGGACCACTTGTCATCATTAGAAGATAGGAGGGTCGCAATCTGGTCGTAATCATTGCTGTCAACTGCTGTTTGGAATTCATCAACAGCGATGTCCATTCCAGTCACAGAATCCATATAGTAGTAGCCCGCGCCGAGTGCAAGTAGGGCCACAGCACCCAAGCCAAAGAGAATCTTCTTTTTCTTGCTCTGTGGCTTGGTTTGATAAGTGGTAAAGACAGGTTGTTCCACAAGGACCTGCTCCACCTCTTGAACAGGCTGGGCTGGCTCTACAGGTACTACTTCCGCTACTGGCTGTACAGGCTGGGCTGTTTGAACTGCTTCTGCTACAGTCTCTGCACCATTCTCAGCCACATTTTCTGCAGCTACTTGTTGGTCGCTGTCCAATCCTGCTATGGCCTTGATTTGCTTTAAGTCAAAGTCAACTTCCTTGGCCTTAACAAATTCAGCAGGGGTTGGCTTTCTACCAACAACCTTTTCAAATAAATCAATCCATTTTTCTTTCGTTGCCATATTTCAACTCCTATTTGATTAAAAGAGACTTGACCAGAACATTTGTCCTACGATAGAGGCTGCAATAATTCCTGATACAAAGATAATCAGACCATTTACCAAAATAGCAATAAAGTAGCGATACAAGGAGTCCATCTGTGATGAATTAGTAAAGTTAGCAAGGGCATAGACGCTGGCTGAACCCACGGCAAAGAGGGCTAAAGAGGTCGCAACACCAACCAGAGAGAAAATTCCCAAAACAGCTGACAAGGCCGCAATTGCATAAAGCAATACGTTTACCGCAAACAAACGACCATAATATTCAAGAGTGTAAGCAAATGTATATTGCTGTTCTTTGTAGATAAAGCGTTTCACCACAAATCCTGCCAGGACAATTGAAAAAATAATCAGAGCAATTCCGATAAAGGTCTTAAACAAGATATCCAGTCCAACACTTACTGCAGGTGCGGAAGAACCATAAGCATCGTAGCCATTAGCGCCCTCAAACAGACTACCGAGTTCTGAAGTCAGACTATTTGTAAAGCTATTGACACTGTTTGCCGCCTTAACCATTGGGAAATAAATCGTCAGGGCTGCGAAAAAGGCGATGAGCAAGAGAGAGGTCAAACCGTTATATTTGTGGGTATGGCTGGCAATTGAAGTTGGTTTCTTCCAAGCAGACACAATCCACTCTCTAAACTGCTTGAAGAAGAGACCGAATGCTGATGGTGCAGCTGGCGCTTGTTGTAAGGCCTGCGGATTTACCTGCTGTACCATTGGCTGTGGCTGTGCTTGTTGCGCTTGAGCATTGGTTTGCTGAGCGAAGGCTTGAGCTGGTTCCTGAACTGGTTGCTGGGCAGGAATGTCTTCTGGAGCTGAAACAGGCTCTACAGTAGACTCTGCATCAACTTTTTCTTCTTGAACAACTTCTTCTGTAGGTACATTTTGAAGGTCATCCTCTTCAAATTCTCCAGCGACAAGAGCAGCTTCAATCTCATGAGCTTCTGGCGAACGACCATTGATAGCTTCAAAATATTCAATCCAATCAATCTTTTTCATATTATTTCTCCTTTTGTTTTGATAGATTGTGCAGAATACACTACTCTAGTATAGCATATTTATTTCATTTTTAAAACTATTTATACAATATTGTTACAAGAATTTTAAGATTTGAAAAAATGAAAAAAGCAAGCAATGGTCTCGCTGCTTATAAGATATCTATTAATTGCTGGTAGTTGCTGATGGTGTAGGTTGGTTTGAGATGGCTTGTATTTTCTAGGCCAGCTGGATTGTACCAGACTGTATCCATGCCAGCGTTGATACCGCCTTGGATGTCTGCCGTCAGGCTGTCACCAATCATGAGCGCTCTGAACAGGTCAAAACCGGTAATCTGCTCTGCTATTTTTTCATAAAAATCAAGCTCCGGCTTCTGGGTCCCCATCTGCTCAGAGATAAATACTTGCTTGAAATAGCTGCCAATGGGTGAGTGTTTGAGACGATTTTCCTGGATGTAGGTGATGCCGTTGGTCGCGCCATAAATCTGGTAGCCACGCTCCGTCAAGGTCTCAAGCAAATCATCCGCTCCCTCAAAAATCTGTCCTTGACGACCGATAAATTCTTGGTAACGAAGGGCCAACTCAGCTCCGTCTTCCTGCCGTCCGAAATGGGCAAAGGCCCGCGAAAATCGAGTATTGACCAGCTCCTTCTTGGTAATCAAACCCTTTTCCAAGTCCTTCCACATGCCCTGATTGAGCGGACGATAGACATCTTTAAAGGCCTGAATGTCCTCCACTTCCATAAATTCCAGAAACTGAGTGAGGGCAATCTCCTCACCAGTCGCAAAATCCAACAAAGTATGGTCAAGGTCGAAAAGTAGAAATTTGTAGGTCATGATGCTTTTCCTTTCAGAGGCGAATTATTTTATCAAAGGTTAATGAAACTATTATACCATATCTTTAATATCAAATTTGGGATAGATGTGATTAGGCACACTTACCGCGATACTTACAGGAAATCTACAACATATTTGGCACAATTATTTCCTCACTCAAGTAAATTTTTAATGGTTCCTAATGTATTCTAAAAATAGATCGGTCACGCGCATTCTTATTGGATTGGTGTACAGACCGTGCTCGCACAAAAAACAGCCAACTTTCGTCAGCTGTTGAGTTTCTTAAAAATTCACATTGTCTGGATTAGATTGGACGCTGACGCCTTCAACACTATCCAAGGTCGCCACATCATCTGCCGACAATTCAAAGTCAAAGATGTTCAAATTGCTTTCAATATTGGCTGGTGTGACAGATTTTGGTAGAGGCAAGAATCCTTTTTGCAGGCTCCAACGTAATGCCACTTGGGCAACAGATTTGCCAGTCTTTTCAGCAATTTCTTGCACTACTTTATTCTTGAAGATGCTGCCTGTTCCCAGTGGACTATAGGCTTCAAGAAGAATGTCGTGCTCACGGCAGAAGGCTGCTAATTCTTCCTGCGTGCAACCCGGTGCCAAGAGAACTTGGTTGACCTGTGGCTTGATTTCAGCTGTTTCAAACAAGGCTTCCAGGTGATGGATCATAAAATTGGATACACCGATAGCGCGGACCTTGCCTGCCTTGTAGGCTTCCTCCATGGCCTTCCAGGCACCAGCATTTCCAGCCTTCCAGGCATCATTCTCACGGAGCGCCTTTGGATTTGGCCAGTGAATCAAGAGCAAGTCAAGATAGTCAACGCCTAATTTTTCCAGCGATTCCTCAATCGACGCCTTAGCAAGCTCATAATCGTGCTTGTCGTTCCAGACCTTTGTCGTCAGGAAAATATCCTCACGCGCCAGGTCACTATCTGCGATGGCACGACCAACACTGCGCTCATTTCCATAAATCTGCGCCGTATCGACATGCGTGTAGCCAACCTTGAGGGCGTGCGCCACACTCTTGTAGGCATCATCGCCTTCTTTAATCTGCCAAGTACCAAAACCAATCTTTGGAATCTTGACACCATTTGAAAGTGTATAGTTTTCCATGTTTCCTCCTTTTTGAAACACTAGGACTCTGCGTCTTTTCTTCGTATATCGTAGTAGGCATCTGTCCGCTCATTTGCCGAAATTCCCTAAGCTTCTAGCTGGGCTAACTGCTGATGGATCTCGATTTTCTTTACCAGATAGGCATGGGTCTCCTGCAAGGCCGCGATCTGATCCTCCAGCTGGGCCTGCGTTTTCTTGAGCAAGTTCGACGACAGGGCATGATTGTGGAACTCCGCCAAAATCTTCTGGATATCCTCCAAGGGCATTCCCACACGGCGATTGTGGACAATGGCCTTGAGCCGGTCAATGCTCCGCTCATCAAACTGACGGATACCCCGCTCATTTCTAGGAATCTCCACCATTCCCTCTTTATCATAAAAACGGATGGTCGGCGCTGAAATCCCCAGCAACTCCGAAATTTCTTTAATCGTGGACATAGCTGCCTCCATCACTACTGTATCAACTTAAACCTACTTTAAGTCAAGTCTGAAGTTTATTTTTTGAAAATAGCCTGGAACTCAACTGTATCATTCCCAGCAAGCCCCTACTTGACCTGACCACGTTGGTAAGAGGCATTGTAGACTTGAAAATCATGGTCGTGCAGGACCTCGGCCGCCTCTGCCAACCAATTGACATTACGAATGAGACCACGACCGACTTGGATCAAATCAGCCTGGCCATTTTGCAAGATATATTCTCCCAACTCTGGACTATTAAGCAAGCCAACAGCTGTAACTGGAATACTGACAACTTCTTTGATTTTGGCAGAAAAACCAGCCTGATAACCACCATAGATTGGAATATTTGGTCGCGTATCCATGACACCGCCAGTTGAGATATCCAGGCAAGCCACGCCCAGTTCTTCCAACCATTTAGCAATTTGTTGGTAATCTTGGAGTGTATTTTGCTGGCCAGTCTCATCGTAGGCGGTCACTGACAAGCGCACCCAAACTGGACCAGTAAAGACAGCTTTCACATCTTCGATAATTTCTTTCAAGAAACGGAATCGATTTTCCAGACTACCACCGTAGGCATCCGTCCGCTGATTGGTCAAGGGTTCCAGAAATTGATTGACTAAATAGCCATGCGCCCCGTGAATTTCAATCATGTCGTAGCCAGCCTGAGCTGCACGCGCCGCAGCCGCCACAAAAGCAGACTGAACACGCTCAATATCTTCAAGGGTCATTTCCTGCGGTACCTTGTAATCTTGGTTAAAGGCAAGAGCAGTCGGAGCAAGGGGCAGTTCCGCATCCTTGGCCTTACGGCCACCATGACTGAGCTGGATACCGACCTTACTTCCGAAAGCCTTCAATTCCGAAACTAATTTGGCTAGAGCCTGTGCCTGTTCATCTGTCCAAATGCCCAAGTCATGCTTAGATAACCGACCATCTGGTTCTACAGCCGTCGCTTCTTGGATAATCAGGCCAACTCCGCCGATAGCACGCGCGCCATAGTGGGCATGATGGAAGGCCGTTGGCAACCCATCTTCAGCCTTGACTTCGTACATACACATAGGTGGCATGACCACACGATTTTTGAGCGACAAACCAGCAATCTCAACCGGTGACAATAATAATGACATAACTACCTCCTCTTACCTGAACTCAACAAATACTATTATAGCACTAATTAGAATAAAAATCAGAATATGAACACGACAGAAAAATCCTCTGACTATTGTCAGAGGACTCACTAAGCTTTCCAGCGTTTGGTTTTCTTGAGCATCATAGGATAGCTGGCCTTCATCAACCATTTGACAAAGGCATTTCCTTGACCATTTGAAATAGCAGTTTTGCCCTTAGCTAACATTTCTTCAAAACTGATGTCTGGCTCTACAAAACGACCGTTGACATAACAATAAGAGCAATAGATAGACGATTTCGTCCCATCTTTCTCACTTCCACGAACATCTAGGCCATGCAAATTCAAAGGCATAGCACAAGACACTGACAAAATTTTTCCATAGTATTTCCTTTCGGTGAATTCTTTCTTACACTCTCTCTTTCAACCGCTCTACAAAAAGATAGGCTGCTGGGCAAATGAGCGTGTTTTTCAAGGTCAGATGGTTAATCTGATAGAAACGCTTTCGGTCGGTATGGGGAAAGGCTGCGCAGGCCTTGGGACGGGCGTCATAGACGTCACAGAGATTGTCAGGGCCCAGAAATGGACAGGGCATGGACTGGAAGACCTTGTCGCCATCCTCATCCACCCGCAGATAGGTGGACTCAAAGGTCGACAATTTCATCCGAAAGAGCTTGGCCATGCGGGTAATATCCGCCTCCGTCAAGTCTGGTCCTAAATCCTTGCAACAATTGGCACATTTGGTGCAGTCAATTTCTTGGAAGACCTCGTCGTGCAATTCCTTGACAATTTTATCTAAATTTTTCGGTGGCTTTTTCTTCAAGCTAGCCAAAAATTTGCGGTGCTCTCCCTGTTTTTGCAGGGCCAGCTGCCGGTACTTCTCAATATCTAAGCTCATAAACTTCCTTTTCTCAATGGTCTAAAGTGCTCTGCTATTTTCCAAAGCCTTTGTAGAAAAAATCCTACGGGAAACCTCAGCGACGGGCAGGCCAATGATGGTATGAATGTCACCTGAAATCCCGGCCACAAAGCGTGGGTCCAGCTCCTGAATACCGTAGGCACCAGCCTTGTCCAGGGGCTGCTTGTCATGGATGTAGGTCTGGATAGGCTCCTCAAGCGCTGGGTAATAGTCGACAAAGTCAATCTCTGCCACAGTGTAAAAGGCATCCAATGAATCCGCAGTGCGCAGGCAGACCGAGGTCACAACCTGATGGATCTTGCCGAAATAAGAGCGCAACATGGCCTCAGCCTCCGCCAAATCAAGCGGTTTATTAAAAATTCGGTCGTCCGCCACCACAATGGTATCCGCTGAAATGTAGAGCTTATCCGGCTCCAGAGGCAGATCAGACTTGGCCTTGGAAATTTCACAACAGGTCTTGGCGGCCCGGGTCAGAAAATCATCCGCAGCGAATTCAGCCATAAACTGTTCTTCAATCCTGCGTTCATCAACTTCTACCGACTGGATTTCTGGCGCTAAAAATTGCAAAAGCTCTTTTCTGCGGGGTGAGTTGCTGAGCAGGACATAGGAGTCAATTTGTCCTGCTTGGCCTTGACTTTGGTAATCGAAAATTGTTTTCATTGTTCAACCTATAGGAAAAGGGCTAGGCATCTGCCCAGCCCTTCCTGACTTATTTTTTATCATCTTCATCCATGCTGAGGACGCTGAGGAAGGCTTCCTGCGGTACTTCGACGGAACCGATGGCCTTCATCCGTTTTTTACCGGCCTTTTGTTTTTCCAAGAGTTTGCGTTTACGGGAAACGTCACCGCCATAACATTTAGCCAATACGTTCTTACGAAGGGCCTTGATGTCGCTACGGGCAACTATTTTTTGACCGATAGCAGCTTGGATTGGCACTTCAAACTGCTGACGAGGGATGATTTTCTTGAGCTTGTCCACGATAATCTTCCCACGTTCGTAGGCAAATTCCTTGTGGACAATAAAGCTGAGAGCATCGACCTTGTCGCCATTGAGGAGAATATCCATTTTCACCAGTTTAGATGAGCGGTATTCAGAAATCTCGTAGTCAAAGCTCGCGTAGCCGCGGGTTGAGGACTTAAGCTTGTCAAAGAAATCAAAGACAATTTCAGCCAGAGGGATTTGGTAAATGACATTGACACGATTGTCATCAATATAATCCATGGTCACGAAGTCGCCACGCTTGCGCTGGGCCAATTCCATCACCGCACCGACATATTCCTGCGGTACCATGATTTGGGCCTTGACGTAAGGTTCTTCGATAGTGGCAATCTTGGTTGGATCTGGAAACTCAGATGGGTTGGCCACATCGATCGACTCACCATCTGTCATATTGACATGGTAAACCACCGACGGCGCTGTCATGATCAGATCAATGTTGAATTCCCGCTCAATCCGTTCTTGAATAACGTCCATGTGGAGCAGTCCCAAGAAACCACAGCGGAAACCAAATCCAAGGGCCTGCGAAGTTTCAGGCTCAAATTGTAGACTCGCATCATTGAGCTGGAGTTTTTCCAAGGCCTCACGCAAGTCATTGTACTTGTTGGAATCAATCGGATAGATACCAGCAAAGACCATTGGGTTCATCTGTTTGTAGCCAGCCAAGGGTTCAGAGGCAGGATTGTCAGCTAAGGTCACCGTATCACCGACACGGGTATCCGCAACCGTCTTGATGGAGGCCGCAATATAACCTACGTCACCCGTTGCCAGGTAGTCACGCCCCATGGCTTTGGGTGTGAAAATTCCCACTTCTGTCACGTCAAAGGTCTTGCCATTGGACATCATTTGAATGGTGTCGCCGGGCTTGACCACACCATTGACAATGCGGACCTGCAAAATAACACCGCGGTATGGGTCGTAAACAGAGTCGAAAATCAATGCTTGAAGGGGCGCCTCGACATCACCAGTTGGTGCAGGCACTTTTTCAACGATTTGCTCAAGGATTTCCTCGATGCCAATACCCGCTTTTGCGGACGTCAAGACAGCCTCTGAGGCGTCCAGTCCGATTACATCTTCGATTTCATGACGGACACGTTCTGGATCAGCCGCTGGCAAGTCAATCTTGTTGATAATGGGCAGGATTTCCAAATCATTGTCCAGGGCCAGATAAACGTTGGCCAAGGTCTGAGCCTCAATACCTTGAGCAGCATCGACCACCAAAATCGCACCTTCGCAGGCTGCCAAAGACCGAGAAACTTCATAGGTAAAGTCAACGTGCCCCGGTGTGTCAATCAGGTGGAAGGTATAGGTCTCACCATCCTTGGCCTTGTAGTTGAGCTGGACAGCATTGAGCTTGATGGTAATGCCACGCTCACGCTCCAAATCCATGCTGTCTAGGAGCTGGGCCTGCATTTCACGGCTAGAAACTGTCTCTGTTTTTTCCAAAATACGGTCAGCCAGCGTTGATTTCCCATGGTCAATATGGGCAATGATAGAGAAGTTACGAATCTTCTCCTGTCGTTTTTTCAAATCTTCTAAATTCATCATTCATCCTTTAAGGGTAATACTCTTCATTATATCAATTCATTATAGTTTTGGCAAGAAAGCTACTGTCTTCAAGCCTAAAGTACCAGCTTTCGCGAATAGCTCCGATATGCTCTAAAACAGGCAAAGAATAGAGCATTTGCTCAACTTCTGCTAGTATTTCTTTGTACTATGCTTGTTCATAACCCTACTCCTTGCTATTTTGGGTACAAGAAAAGCACTCGAATACTCGAATGCTTAATAAAAGCTCTATAATTTCTGTAGTGGGTAAATCCACTGTAGAGATTATGTAGCCTTTTTGAGTGTATACAAAAAATCCCATATGACCTATAATGAAAAGCAACCACACTCACATTAGAAAGACTCATATGGAACAACTTTATCATACCACAAAACTAATTGGAATCAAAGACAAAAACATCAAAATTCTCTTCGTTTTAAAACATCAGACCCATCTGGAAATTCGGGCAAGGCTGGATTATGACAGCCCTAGCTATCCTCATTGCCAAGGGAAGTGTATCAAGTACGATTTTCAAAAGTCGTCAAAAATCCCTATTTTAGATTGTCAGGGGTCTCCAACCTTCCTCCTGCTTAAAAAACGCCGGTTTCAATGCAAATCTTGCCAAAAAGTGACCGTATCTGAGACACCTCTGATCAAGAAAAACTATCAGATTTCCCAACCTATTTGGGAGAAAGTCACACAACTTCATACAGAAAATATGACCAATATAGCCATCGCTAGGAGACTACATATCTCCGTGTCAGTCATCCAGAGGAAACTGGCTCAATTTCAATTTGAGAATGATTTTATGAAATTACCAAAAGTCTTAAGCTGGGATGAATTTAGTCGGAACAAGGGAAAACTCGCCTTTATTGCTCAGGATTTTGAGACGAGATCGATTGTGACCATTCTTGACAACAACCGCCAAACCACCATCAAGAACTATTTCTACAAGTATCCTAGGGCGGTCAGAGAAACTGTCGAGGTCGTGACCATGCTATGTTTAGCGTCTACTACAAATTGGCTAGCCCCTTCGCTTTCCTATCTCTAGGCTCAGGCTGAAACAGTCTATTCCCAGACTGTTTCACTCCCAAAAGCTAAAATTGTCCTTGATAGATTTCACATTATCCAACACCTGAGCCGTGCTATGATGACGACTAAGAATTGATATTATGAAGACTTTCGATACGCGTTCCCTACCTTATCGATCCATGAAAAATCACTGGCGTATTCTCCAAAAAGATAGCCGTAAACTGTCTCTGAATCGCTTCTTTTCTCGCACTTTCGGGCAAACAGTAACACCGAGAGAGGTTATCCAGAAGACATTGAATTTCTCTGTGGAACTGAAATTCTATTATGAACTCTATCAGATCCTCCTCTTCCATTTCCAAGAGAAGAACTTGAAACATTTCTTCGATCTTCTAGAGGACAATCTGAATCTTGTCAATCCAACCTTTAGGACTGTTTTTAAGACATTTCTAAAGTATAAAACGTACATCACGAACACCATGGTGCTTCCATATTCCAACGCTAAACTGGAAGCGACCAATAAACTCATCAAAGACATCAAGAGGCAAGTATTCGGATTTAGGAACTTTACGAACTTTAAAAACAAGATATATATTTCTTTGAATATACAAAAAGAGAGAACGAATTTCGTCCTCTCTAGGTGTTAGCTTTTCACCTACCCACTACAGTTGACAAAGAGCCTAAAAAAAGCAAAAACCCCAGAAGAGTTTTTGCTGTTGTCAAACTGATAGATGAACCTGCTCATCAAAGAGGGCTAAAAAACTTTCCTCCTGAGAGTGTGTCACAACAATCACCAGTTTGTCCCTTATTTTCTCGAGACTATCCGCAATCAATTGTTCGCTTTGAGAATCTAAGCCTGTTGTAGGTTCATCAAATAAAAAGACCTCTGCATCACGGTAAAGGGCACGCGCCAAATCAAACCGTCTCTCTTCCCCACCTGATAATTGCTGAGAAGAGGTCAAGAGAGTAGCAAATCCATCTCCCTGCCGATAGAACCAGTCCTCTAAACCAACTTGCCGCAAGCAACCCATTGCTTTATTCTCATCTAAAGGCGCAAACAAGGTCAAATTATCCCCGATGCTAGCTGTAAATAGATTGGTTTTCTGCGGTAGGTAATAGACTTTCCGAAAGAGGGCAAGCTGGTCCAGTTCTGCCAGATTCCTCTGGTTGACCAGGACTCTTCCAGCCTCTGGTTTCTGAATCCCCAGCAAGAGGCGGAGCAAGGTCGTCTTCCCACTCCCACTCTTGCCCAAGATAGCATATTTTTTATTGGCTTGAAAAAGATAAGAAAAATTCTCCACAATCAGATGGTCCTGATAGCGACAGTCAATCCCTTCCAGACCAAGGCTCGTAATGGATTCCTTCAAAACTGGCTTGGCAGCGTGACCTTCTTCCTTCCTATTTAAGAGACCTGTCAACTCCTCCACAACCGTCCGACTAGACAGATAATCCGTCAGCAAGCCTGACATGGTTTGGATAGGCCCAGCCACCGTCCCCATCAGGGTTGTCATAGCAATCAAATCTGAAATGTTCAGCAGACCTTGGAAAACAAATATCCCTCCAATAATCCATGAACCTGAATAGACTATGCTGCTCAAACTGTAGGAAACCGCATAGGTCTGAGATTGTTTTTTGGCAAAACGGTTAGCACGCCTGGTGTATTCCTGATTGGATGCCGCCAGCTTGTCTTTAAAAACTGGCGTGATGGTGCTGATGCGGATAAAAGAGAGAGCTTCTACAAACTCACTAAACAAGGCGAGATAAGCATTCTTCTCCTCTTGACTGTCCTTTGTCGCACGAGCTAAAATCCCCTTATTAATCATCGGAGCCAAAAATGGAATAAAGCAGAGCGCCAACATGATCATAGCCATGGTTCCTTGAAGATAAAGAGCCCCTATCAAGGAAAAACTAAAGACTAATATGCTTGTCACCATGGATAGAAGCGGCGTTAGATAGGTAGTTTCTAAGATGTTCAGATGATGAACCAAGACATGGACCTTATCTGCCTGACTGTCTTTTGCTGCCTCTCCTAAGTCCTCACTCGCATAGACCATCATTAATTGATTGCGCGTCTCTTCCATAATCTGATTGATTGCCTTAAACTTGAGATAGCGCGGCAGGTAATCAAAATAACCGTCACATAAAAAGAATACCACTGCAATCACCGAACTAGTCACAAATGCCTTTTGGTCACCAGATAAGGCCGCTTCCGAAACACGCGCATAAATAAAACCCGTTGCCGCTAAAATCAGAGCATAGACCACCGACACAGCAATATAAGCAACTACTGCCAACTTGCATTTTCTAAGGTAGTAAATCAAAGTTCAGACCTCCAATCCATTTCCATTTATATAACTATAGTATATTATAATAATACTTTTGTTGCAATGATAACAAAATTAAAAAAAGCCAGGACTTGCCTGACTTCTTATAGGATTGATTGGATTAGCTGAAGAAGGTAAGCTGCTTACCATCAGCCCTCATCTCCAACCTTTCACCTCGCTTGACATCTCTAGGCTCGGGCTGAAACAGTCTTTTCATAGACTGTTTCACTCAACTGAACCTCGACGCAGTAGGACTCAGCCAATCATCCTTCACTTCGTTTGGATTCTTGGGAGACCCTTGCGGAGGTAGTGCGACGAAATCGAGTTTGCAAAGCAAACTACCGATTTCTGCCTAATGGCGCAGTAGGCGTCAACAAATCTCTCTTGGCATTGCTTGAGTTCTTTGGACGCCCTTGCGAGGGAAAGACGACGAAATCAAATCAACTTTGTTGATTACTGATTTCTGTACAGAGACGCAGTAGGTCTCGGCCAATCATCCTTCACTTCGTTTGAATTCTTGGGAGACCCTTGCGGAGGTAGTGCGACGAAATCGAGTTTGCAAAGCAAACTACCGATTTCTGCACTACTCTCACATCTTCTCTTCCAACTCCACATCCGGATACTTGTCTGCAAACCAGCGGAGGGCGAAGTCGTTTTCAAAGAGGAAGACTGGTTGATCAAAGCGGTCTTTGGCTAGGATGTTGCGGCTTGAAGACATCCGTTCATCCAGGTCTTCTGGCTTGATCCAACGAACAGTCTTTTTGCCCATTGGGGTCATAACTACCTCAGCATTGTACTCACCTTCCATGCGGTGTTTGAAAACTTCAAACTGGAGCTGACCAACGGCACCCAGCATATACTCGCCTGTCTGGTAGTTCTTGTAGAGCTGGATAGCCCCTTCTTGCACCAGTTGCTCGATTCCCTTGTGGAAGGATTTTTGTTTCATGACGTTTTTAGCAGACACTTTCATGAAAATTTCCGGGGTAAAGGTTGGCAGCGGTTCGAATTCAAACTTGTTCTTGCCTACGGTCAGGGTATCTCCTACCTGGTAGGTTCCTGTATCGTAAACCCCGATAATGTCCCCCGCCACTGCATTTTCCACATTCTCACGGGACTCGGCCATGAACTGGGTCACGTTGGACAACTTGGCTCCCTTTCCTGTACGAGGCAGGTTGACCGCCATACCGCGTTCAAATTCACCCGAAACCACACGAACAAAGGCAATACGGTCGCGGTGACGAGGGTCCATGTTGGCTTGGATTTTGAAAACAAAGCCTGAAAAGTCTTTGTCGAGCGGGTCAATGACATCACCAGTTGTCGTCTTGTGTCCATGTGGCTCTGGTGCAAACTCCAAGAAGGTATCCAGGAAAGTCTGTACACCAAAGTTGGTCAGGGCTGAACCGAAGAAGACAGGTGTCAAATCGCCATCCAAAATGGCCTGCTCTGAAAATTCATTTCCAGCCTCCGCCAAAAGTTCAATATCATCCAGAACTTGAGCATAAAATGGGTTAGAGCCAAATAACTTATCACCCTCATCCAAGCTTGCAAAACGCTCCTCGCTACGGTAGAGTTCCAAACGTTGATTGTGAAGGTCATAGAGCCCCTCGAAAGATTTCCCCATACCGATAGGCCAGTTCATGGGGTAGCTAGCGATGCCCAAGACTTCTTCCAATTCCTGCAACAAATCAAGCGGCTCACGACCGTCACGGTCCAACTTGTTGATAAAGGTAAAAACAGGAATGTTGCGGTGCTTAACAACCTCAAAGAGTTTTTTGGTTTGGGCCTCGATACCTTTGGCAGAGTCCACCACCATGACAGCCGCATCCACCGCCATCAAGGTCCGATAGGTATCCTCAGAGAAGTCCTCGTGTCCTGGCGTATCCAAAATGTTAACACGCTTGCCCGCATAGTCAAACTGCATAACAGACGATGTAACAGAGATACCACGCTGTTTCTCGATATCCATCCAGTCAGACTTGGCAAAGTTACCAGTCTTTTTCCCCTTGACCGTCCCTGCCTCACGAATTTCACCACCAAAGTAGAGCAACTGCTCGGTAATGGTGGTCTTACCCGCGTCCGGGTGAGAGATAATCGCAAAGGTGCGGCGTTTCTTGATTTCTTCTTGTAGTGACATGATTGTTATTCCTTTTTTCTTTGGTCCATAGCAGAGCTGACTTCTTCTTTTGCCCACCAAATCAAAAGAGTACAAAAAAAGAGAGCCACTACTGCAACTCTCTCATTATACCGAAATTCAAGGGAATTTTCAAACTATCTGAAAATCAATGTCTAACCCAGTTCCAATCCGTTTTTTTTAGAAGATTCTGAACCAAACTATTAACTAGCAGAACAGCAAATACAAAGAGCCCGGTCTCCAATAAGAAGTTGAAGGCAACATTTTCACTGTTAATCAAGGGCGTTTTTGATAAAAATCCATAATTGCCCTTCAAAAAGAGATTGGCTAGCAACATCAAACTATGGGTCAACAGTGTCACCCGAATCACAAAGGTCCTGTCCAAATCATCCTCCTTCTGCTCAGACAGCAGATAGATAAGGCTGTTAACCGCCAAAGCGTAATGGCCGATAATAAAGCTCAAAATGGTGACGTGAGGGAAAGCAAAGGGGTCAAAAACTGGATAGACAAAGGCCACAAGAGAGCCAAAGAGTCCCAGGCAGGCAAAATACCGCTTGAGCGGACCAGGCTTGGCAAAAAGCATAAAGAGCATAGACAATCGACAATGATAGAGGGGGAGACTCTCGGACAAGGTCCAGTCTACGGCCATGTACCAGGAATAAAGGGCAATGACCTGAAGGCATTGCAAGCCCCAAAAGAATCGTCTGATCTTAGGCGAACGATGATAAACAACTGCTAAGTAAAGCAGGCCAACATAGATGAGCAAGAGCGACAGATAGGTCAAAATATCCAGCTGGGGAGCTTGACTGCGATGACTGGTAAAAAACACTTCAAACACTGGAGCCTCCTTGACAAGTATTTTAATTAGTATATCAAATATCGACAGAAGTAACAAGAGCTAATTGAATAAATAAGTCTTTCTTTACTTTTCTAATTCCTCAACCAGCTTGGCCAAATTCATAGAATTAGAGCCCTTGAGAAGGATTTGGTCGTTTGGACCTAAAACTGCTTTGACCTGAGCAACTAAGTCATCAAACTGATTCTCTTCCGCAGTTTTCTTGAAGAAATAGATCTTACCAAGCGGGAACATCTGACTAGCCAGCTGAGATAGCTCCTCAATATCCTGACCATAGAAAATCACTGTATCTAGGACATCCGGTGATAGACTCATAATCATTTGATTGTGGAGGTCGACCGATTGAGCACCCAACTCCTTCATCTCCGCCAGAACCGCAATTTTCTTACCACCTTGGTTGGCTGGAATACTTGAAAACGTCTCTAAAATCAAGCGCATGGCCGTTGGATTGGCATTGTAGACATCACTGAGAATATCTGCTCCGTTTGCCGCCTTCTTCCACTCGGTGCGGTTGCGGGTCAAGTTTAGACCAGCTAGGGCTGACTTGATTGCCTCATCAGGCACACCCAAGGTCTTGCCCACATAGCTTGCTACCATGGCATTGGTGGCATTGTACTTGCCTGTTACTGGGAGGAAAATGTCGCCGTCCATAAAGTTGACGGTGAAGGTCAGGCTATCTTTTGACTCGACAAGACTGGTCACCTGCAAATCAGCCTGCTCACCGAAGCGAATGAGGTCTACATGGCTCGGCAAGAGCTTATCCGCAATCGAATCTGCTGGGATCAAGAGTTTACTACCTGGCTCCATTCCATCTGCAATCTGTAATTTTCCTTTGGCAATCTCTTCTCGTGAGCCGAAAAATTCCAAATGGGCTTCGCCAAATAGAGTAATAACCGACAGGCTTGGCTTGGCAATTTCAGATAGGAGATGAATGTCACCCAAGTGGTCTTGACCCATTTCCAAGACCACTTTTTCTGTATCGTCAGGCATATGAAGTACGGTGTATGGCAGACCAATTTCGTTGTTATAGTTGCCCTGAGTCTTGTAAGTCTTGTAAGTCATCGCTAAAACATCATGAATCATGTCCTTGGTGGTGGTTTTACCGTTTGAACCTGTCACAGCAATGACTTCTACCCCTGTTTTCTCTAGGTAGTAGGCCGCTAATTGTTGTAGCGCAGCCAGACAGTCGTCCACTAGGATATGGGGGACATCAAGAATGACCTCAGACAGGGTAGCCACGCAGCCATTTTCAAAAGCCACAGGAATAAAGTCGTGACCGTCACGCGCACCCTTGAGCGGAACAAAGAGGTCGCCCGCTTCAATCTTGCGGCTGTCAAATTCGACCTGGCGGAGCGGTGTGTCGGGGTAGTTCGTTACATCATTTTTTGCGCCCACAACTTGAGCGACTTCGTGTAAAGTTAATTTCATTTGATTTCTCCATGTATCGTCATTTAGTTTATCTTTTATTACTTCGACGAATGAGGAAACTTTTTTTCCTTATTTCCAACCTCAAACAAGGTCATTGTTTGAGGTTATCTTGCCGTACTCTAGTACAGCCTACGACTCGTTGCCTAGTACTAAAAGCAAACTAAGAGACTATAAAAAGAGCCGATGGGCTCTTTCCATTATATCACTTTTGCTTTTATTTAGCGAACCTGGGTAAGAACGCCGTCCTTCATCTCGTAGACATTATCGCATTTTTCAATCATACGCTGGTCATGGGTCACCATGATGATAGACTTTTTCCGCTCCTTGCTCTCTTTGGCCAAAAGATTCACCACTTCAAAGGCCCGATCACTATCTAGGCTGGCTGTCGGTTCATCTGCTAAAATCAGGGCTGGATCATTATAGAGAGCCCGTGCAATGGCAACTCGCTGGCGCTCCCCACCTGACAAATCCTTGGGAAACTTATTTTTCAAATGGTCCACACCCAATTCTACCAAGAGCTCATGGCGCTTGCTGGGATAGGCTGATTTATTGACCTTGTCCACCAATATCAACTGCTTCTCAACGGTTAAAAAAGGAATGAGATTGGAGGCCTGGAGGACAAAACCGATATCACGGTAGCGGAGCTTGGCCCGTTTTTTCTCTGGCAAATCAGAATAATCTTCTTGGTTAATGAGAACACGGCCAGCTGTCGGTGTTTGCAGACCACCTGCCAGGGTTAGAAAGGTAGATTTTCCCGAACCAGACGGCCCGATAATAGCCACAAATTTCCCCTCTTCAATAGAGAAATTGGTCGGCTTGAGGGCGGTGATAGTCTGACTTCCGTCCTGGAAGGTTTTACTTATATTTTCAAAAATCAATGTTTTCATATCAACCTCCTAGGATAGATTTTTCAACGGGTCGACCTTGAAGATCGAGCGAATGGAGAAACTTGCCCCCAGTAGAGCAAAGACAATCAGAGCAGCCCCAATAGTCAGATAGAAGGTCCAATTGTTTTCAAATGGCACAGCGCTTGGCAAACCTAAGGAAGACAAGTAGGTTCCAGCCAGACCAATGACTGTCCCAAAACCTGCCAGCAAGAAGGTTTGAGCCAACACAGATCTTGAAATATAGGCATTTGACAGACCTTGGATTTTCATAAGCCCGAAAATCGGAGACTTTTGGGTTGTCAACACAAAGATGAAAATACCAATGACAATGGCTGAAATCACAATCAAAAAGCCAATCATAAAGCCGAAGGTCATATTTTGTGCCTTATAGCCTGGCAAATTCTCAATAAAATCAGCGGTGGCAACATTTTCCAAATCTGCTGGAAACTTATCTGCTGCACCTCGAACAATGATCGCACTGGCCAGCTTACTAGAGACCTGCTGATCGTCACCCTGCATGAGATCACCAAAGGCTTCCAAGTCTATATAGACCACCGGAGCTACACCGAAGTAAGCCTTGTCCGTATAGCCAACAATGGTCACTTTTTCATCCGTACCAGATAGATAAATCTCATCTCCTAGACCAAATCCCACAACCTGAGCTAGATTTTGCTCGACAACAATCTCTCCAGCTTTTTCATAGAGACGGCCTTGGACAATATTGGGCTCTAAGAAACTATCAGCCTCAACCGCAAAGATATTGACTTTTTCCTTGTCATCCGAACTGGCATCTTCCTTAACATAGGCGACACCAGCCTGTTGGCGGATGAGAGCCTTCTGGTCTGCCTCCACTTTGTCAATCAACTGAGCATCGATTTTTGAGGCTGTTATCAGACGATTGGCTTCCGAGGATACCAAGACAGAATCTGCCTGCCACTTGTCCACCGCAGTACGGTTTTCCTGCATGAGACCATAGGCCAGGCCTGTCAGGAAAAAGACCAGATAAGAAATCAAGATTAAGAGCCCTAAAATCAGGCCGTAGCGCAGCTTGTTTTGCCGCATTTCTTCAATCGCTAAAAACACTTTTATTCCACACTTTCTAAGACCACAAAGCTTGTGTTGATGGTCAAGTCCTCTCTCAAAAGAACCTTGACATTGCACTTCTTGTCCACGTAGGCTAGGATAGCCGCCTGCTTTTCACTTGAGACCGCCTCAGCAATGGCGATAGTCAAGTCAAAACGGTCATTTTCTAACTGACTTTCCACCTGGACAGACATGGTTTTATTATTTTCTTGGCTGGCATAATAGCCTTGTACACACATGGTCACGCAGGCCGCTAGGGCAATATTGACCAGACTGACAGGTGTCTCGCCTTTCTCAGTCACCCCAAAGCTTGTAATAGGATTTCCGTATCCAGCCGACGTCGCTTGAAAAAGAGCATCCCCCTTGACTTTCGTTTGATACATAACTTTCCTCCATACATATACATATCATTGTAGACCATTCTGAAAGCCATTGCAAGAAAAAAGATTGGAGCATTCCAACCTTTCTCACTGCCTTAAATCAAATGGCTTTCTCGTTTGTCAAACATTTCCTTGGCTAGGCTAACCAGCTCTTCAATCAAGTCTGGATAAGCCAAGCCCATATTGTCCCAAAGCAGGGGATACATGGACCACTGGGTAAATCCTGGCATGGTATTGAGCTCATTGAGGAAAATGTCGCCTTCTTCTGTCAAGAAGAAATCACAACGGGACAGTCCGCAACCACCGATGGCACGGAAGGCCTTGGCGGCATTGTCACGCATGATATCCATGATAGACTCATCAATCTTAGCTGGGATTTCCATGGTGATTTTGTTGTCGATGTATTTGGCATCGTAGTCATAAAAAGCAACGTCTTTAACAACTTCGCCAGGAAGGGTGGTTTTCACGTCAGCATTTCCCAAAAGACCAACCTCAATCTCACGCGCGTTAACACCCTGCTCAACGAGGACACGGCTGTCGTACTTGAATGCCAGATCAAGTGCCTTACGCAAGCCAGCTAAATCCTCAGCTTTTGAGATACCGACACTTGACCCCATATTAGCTGGTTTTACAAAGACCGGATAAGTCAATTTTCCTTCAATCTCTGCAATCTTATCGTCGATATTTTCACCCTCGATAACTGCTACATAAGGTACTTGGGAGATTCCTGCTGATTCAAGAACGCGCTTGGTAGTGATTTTATCCATGGCAACGCTGGAAGACAAGATATTGGTGCCCACATACGGCATACGAAGCACTTCCAAGAAGCCTTGGATCGAGCCATCTTCCCCCATTGGTCCGTGAAGAACTGGGAAGACAACCGCATTTTCTTCATAAATGTCGCTTGGACGGATTTTTTGTTCTGCTACAATCGTGTCATTGGTCATCAATTTTTCATCCGCTGACGGCCTTGATGAAAATTCCTGAGTTTTGATAAAGTCACCTGCCTGTGTGATAAAGTAGGTCTTAACGAAAAACTTATCATAATTGATGGCCCGCATTACACTCTCAGCAGACAAAACAGACACTTCACGCTCAGCTGAACGACCACCGTAAAGCAAAACTAGCATTTCTTTTGACATAGATATTCCTTTTCTAAAACTTGATAATTCTCTACTTAATTATAACATATATAAGTTGAGAAGATAATGATTCAAGGTTCCACAAGACTTTCCGTTAACCAACTTAACAATTTTTCCAGATGACAGTCTGCGACGGTTTAAGAAGAAAAACGATTTATTTTTCTTCTTAAACCTACTAGTGCAAATTTTAGGTAGACCGCCGTAAAGCGGCTACCGTTGATTGACTAGAAACTTGAGTTTCAGTCAATCATAGCTCTGTCCTATTCTCAATGGCACGCAGGAGGGTAACTTCATCCGCG
The DNA here is from genome assembly GCF_043674095.1 of Streptococcus sp. A25. Lineage (NCBI taxonomy): Bacteria > Bacillati > Bacillota > Bacilli > Lactobacillales > Streptococcaceae > Streptococcus > Streptococcus sp. A25. The sequence goes on along the minus strand of NZ_JBIMJO010000001.1, from coordinate 133,308 downwards.
TATTCGATATCGCTTCCGACTGCCAAGCCTCTCGCCAAGCGAGTAACCTTGATTCCCGCTGGTTTGAGGACTCGTGAGATATACATGGAAGTTGCCTCCCCATCTGCTGTCGCATTGGTCGCTACAATCACCTCTGTCACCTCATTTTCCATCAGGCGGGTCAGTAGAGTTTTCAAGTTAATATCGTCTGGTCCAATGCCATTCATAGGGGAAATCAATCCTTGCAAGACATGGTAGAGACCGTGGTATTCTTGGATATTTTCCAAGGCTGTCACATCTCGACTGTCTTCTACAATTAAAATGGTCGACTGGTCACGACTGGTATCTTGACAAATGCCACAAGGATCCTGGTCTGTCAAATTACCGCAAATGGAACAATAAGCTAAATCCCTCTTGGCCGCCAGGAGATTTTTAGCAAATTCGTTAACCACATCATCTTCCATACCGATGGTATAAAAAGCCAGTCTCGTAGCTGTCTTAATACCAATACCGGGTAATTTGGAATAACTGTCAATCAATTTAGCTATGGGAGTTGGGTAGAGCATAAGCCTCCTTAATTCATTGGGTAAAGTGAATTGTATAAATTAATAATTTCTGTCACAATAGTCATGCTAGCTGTGGAATTAAAATCTGTCAGATTTGGTAGAACAACTGCTACAGCAATTTTAGGATTAGCACTTGGGGCATAAGCTACGATATTGGTATTTACAGCACTTATAACCTGACCATTTCTATCCGTCGTAAATGTCTCTGCAGTACCTGTTTTGGCACTGATAGACACAGCAGCACCATTACTGATTTGACGCCCGGTATTAAAGCTACCACTTCCATTTGCTACCTGATAAAATCCCTGTTGTAGAATAGCCAAATCCTGTTCTGAGATGGCAACTTTATTGAGTTCTGTACTTGTCTTCTTCTCAATTAACTCACCTAAACCACCTTCTGCGCTATTCCCATAAATCCCCTCCACCAAGTGAGGAGCTACTCTAGTTCCATTATTGGCGATTGTCGCTACATACTGGGCCATTTGCATCGGTGTATAGTTATCAAACTGTCCAAATGCATTCGTAATAAAGTTTGCGGTGGAATATTCTTCTGGTAAGAAACCTGTTGATTCAAGTGGTAAGTCAATTCCTGTTGGAGCACCTAATCCATATTCCGCAAAAGTAGAACGAAGTTTTGTCATAGCATTTGTTAATGCATCTCCATCATTTAAATACATATTAGGAGAATAGGTTTGTCCAAGTAAACCTAGCGCAATTTTTACCATATATGCGTTTGACGAATATTCTAATGCTTCAGTTACATCAATATTACTACCAGAAGCTCCATACCAAGAAGTAATCGGTGCTGAACCTGCAAAATAGATTGGTTCGTCTAACTGCACTTGATTGCCACTGATAACTCCATTTTCCCAACCAGATGAAATAGTTGCACCCTTGACAATAGAACCTGGAGTAAAGACGCTTGTGATAGTTCCAAGAGCATCTTCTGTAATTTCTCCCGAACCTTTTTCATGGCTATAGCCAGACATAGCGAGTACTGCGCCTGTCGATGGCTCCAAAGCTACAGCATAGACACCTTCTGAATACAAGGCACTTCCTGTACTAAGTTCACTCTCAAAATGCTTTTTCAAAATTGCATTTACCCCATCTTGGAAAGCTAAGTCAATGGTCAACTGGATATTATTTCCTTTTTGACCTTCTTGGATTGTATCGATAGACTCGACATTTCCATTTCGATTGAGCTTGACTTCCTTGAGCTCTCGTTGTCCTTGTAAGACGCCTTCGTACTGCTTTTCAAGGTAGGCAGTTCCCACACGGTCGTTCAGATAATAGCCCTTGGCCAGATAATCTTCAGCATCTTCTGCAGGGAGACCAACCTGCTCCGTCGTCACCGTTCCAATAATCGAGGAAAGCGAGGTATCTTTGACAAGACGGTCCCAATTGGTCACTGTTGTAACCCCGGGCATGTCCTGCTCATGAGAAGCAATCAAGGCAATCTGTTCTGCATTGAGGGGCTGGGTTGCTAGGCGGACGGTCTCAAAAAAGCCAGCCTTGTTCATTTGGGTAAAGAGGTAGACAACCTTCTCTTCAGCCTCCGTCAATTGTAAATCTTTGGGGTCCAAGCTTTCTACGGCATTGGCATAAATTGTTCCTTCGCTCAGGAGGTTTCCATCGATACCGAACCGCTTCTCTCTTGGGAGCTCTGCGACAACCTTTTCATAGATATCTGTATCCGCCAAGAGGTAATCTGCCTTGTCCCGCTCCGACACACGAATATCCTCAGGTAAGGACACCCAGGCTACCAATTTTTCCGCAATATCCCGAATTCCTTTGGCAGTGATTTTATTTGACCGAGTAAAGGACACCACCTGGCTTAACTTATTTTCAACAAGCGGAAGACCTTTGGCATCATAAATCTGACCGCGGACCGAGCTTCTTGACACCACTTTTTGACTGGCAGTCTCTAATTTTTGGACATAAAAATCTTTATTGATTAGCTGCATATCCACTAAACGAGCAATCAGGACTGAAAACAGGAAGACGACAATGGCAAACAGCATGTTCAACCGCCTTGGGATAATCCTATCCTCTCGCCCCACTCGCGAAGGCAATTTATTCGACACATCGGACCTCATTCTAGAAAGTTTCTACTTATTATACCACAGGCGAAAAATATTTTTGAAACCCAACTGTCGATTCAAATAATATTTTCTCTATAAACGTTGAACAAGCTGACAATTCTCAACCAACCATTTTCTGTGCACAACACTCTCAACAAACCGCTGATCATGGGAAATCAAGAGGACACTTCCCTGGTATTCCTGCAAAAATTTCTCCAGAGCTTCGATGGCTGTAATGTCCAAATAGTTTGTAGGCTCATCTACTATCAAAAAATTGGCATCCGATAACAAGACCTTGGCCAAGGAAAGCCGAACACGTTCACCACCAGACAGATTTGCTACCTTCTGCTGGGCCTTATCGTAAGAAAGTCCCAACATGCCCAATAAATTGAGAACCGTTACCTTATCTTGAAGCGATGTCGAGCTAGCATTCACAAAGGCTGTTTCTTCTTCATTGAGACTTGTCAAATCTTGGGAGAAATAAGCAATTTTTAATTTTGGATTGTAATAGCCTTCTAATTCTTTTGAAATCAATTTCCGAACAAAACTTGTTTTTCCACAGCCATTTGACCCAACCAAAGCTAGTTTATCCCCAAAAGTCATACCAAGCTGAGGAAAATCAAATAAATACTTTTCCCCAATCCACAGCTGTCCATCCTGCAAGCGAAAGAGACTGTGAAGACCAGTATCCAAGGCACCTTTCGCTTCCATCTTTACCCACGTTTCCTTTCTAGGTTGTTCAACCTTTTCCAAACGCTCCATCCGTTTTTCCAAATGCTTGGCAGTCTTGGCCATAGACTTGGCTTGACTGTCATAGGAACCCATCATGGCATTAACCTTCCACTCGGACGATGAAAAACCTTTCTTTTTCTTCCCCATCTTATGTGCCTTTGCCTGACGCTCTTGCTGGGCTTTTTTCAGTTGAGCGACTTTTTTCTGATAGGCTTCATAAGCTTCCTGCTGTCCTTCTCGGTTCGCTTTCCTACTTTGGACAAAGCAATCGTAGTCCCCAGAATAAACCTCTATCTTTCCTTCCTCTAAATGCCATATATGACTGGCTATTTGATTGAGAAAATGCCGATCATGACTGACAACCAGTAGACTGCCACGATAGCGTTTGATTTGTTTGATCAGCTTTTCCTGGTGTTCATAGTCTAGGTTAGCTGTCGGTTCATCCATAATTAACAACTGCGGTCTTTGGGCAAAAGCCTCTTGAATAGACTTCCAAACTTGTTCCCCACCTGAAAGCGAGCTCCTTTCCTGTAACTGGGGTACATAGGCCCAGTCTGTTTTTACCTCAATCTGACCAGCAAAATCCCTATCCAGTCCTAGTAAGATTTTCAAAAAAGTAGACTTGCCAACACCATTATTTCCAACCAAACCAACCTTTTGACCAGCTTGAAGGCTTAACTGCTGGATTGTAAACAAACTACGTCCCGCAAATTCCTTCTCTAATTGAATACATTTTATCATTTCCATATAGACCTCTTTTCTTCACAAAAAGGGCTTCTATTCTTCAAAAAATGACACAAGAAAAAAGCCATGCAAAACATGACCTTTCCCTATGGAAAAAGTCACACGAATAGTAAGCCCTTATGAGCAGTATTATCCCTTGTGTAGTCATTTAGTTTATCTTTTATTACTTCGACGTAAGAGGAAACATCGTTTCCTTATTTCCAACTTCAAACACTCCACTGGATTGTTTGAACTCGCTTTGCCGTACTATGTAGAAGTAACTTGCTTGGCAAGTGCTATCTCCAACCTTGTACAGTCACTCGACTGTACAAGCAGCCTGCAGCTTTTGGTGCGAACATCATTCGCTCTATTTCCGACCTCCAACAGTCTATTCCTAGACTGTTGGAGCAAGTACTAAAAGTAAACAAAAAGACTAAATTATCAAATAATTGATTTTCAACAAGTTTTAAGAACGACTAATAAGCAGCTTAATTATTCATGTAACTTCACCTCACGTATTTTATATATTTATTCTAAACAAGTTCAATGAATTTGTCAAATCTTGGTCAATGGCGTCGCTGTATCTGGCGAGGTATCATAGACCTGGAAATCCACTCCAACTCCTAAATCAGCCTGCGCCAACTGATTAACCATGGTCATGTGAGCCAATTCCTTGATATTGTTTTCCTTTGATAAATGCCCTAGGTAAATCTTTTTGGTCCGATTTCCTAGTGAGCGAATCATGGCATCCGCACCATCCTCGTTACAAAGGTGCCCCTTATCAGACAAAATCCGTTGTTTGAGGTTCCAAGAGTAAGAACCCGAACGTAAGATTTCGACATCATGATTGGATTCTATCAAATAAGCATCAGCATTGGCTACAATCCCTGCCATCCGATCGCTGACATAACCTGTATCCGTCAGCATGACAAAGGACTTGTCATCCTTCATAAAACGGTAAAATTGAGGACAGGCCGCATCGTGGCTAACACCGAAGGACTCAATATCCAGGTCACCAAAGGCCTTGGTTACCCCCAGCTCAAAAATATGCTTTTGTGCTATATCAATCTTGCCCAACTTGCTGTCCATGGCCTGCCAGGTCTGCTCATTGGCATAAATGTCCATACCGTATTTACGCGCTAAAACACCGATACCATGGATGTGATCGCTATGTTCATGCGTTACCAGGATAGCATCAATATCCTCTGGCTTGCGGTCAATTTCTGCCAAAAGGCTGGTAATCTTTTTTCCTGATAAACCAGCATCTACCAAGATCTTCTTCTTATCCGTTTCCAAATAGAAACAGTTTCCACTGGATCCCGATGCCAAAATACTGTAGTTAAATCCTTTTCCGATCATATTCTCCTATTCTTCCTCATCCGAATCATCCCACTCATCCATAGTAATATCCTTACTGTAAGGCAGAACAATCGTAAACGTTGACCCATGGCCATACTCACTCTTAGCCCAAATGAATCCCTTGTGTTGCTTGACAATTTCTTTGGCAATGGCCAAACCTAAACCAGTACCACCTTGGGCGCGTGAACGAGCCTTATCTACTCGATAGAATCGGTCGAAAATCTTTGGTAAATCAGCCTTTGGAATGCCCAAGCCCTCATCCGAAATTGAAACAATCAACTGACTATCTGTCGTTTTCATACTAAAGGTAATAGTCCCACCGTCAGGTGAATACTTGATGGCATTGTTTAAGATATTATCCAAAACTTGGGTCAGCTTATCTGTATCAATTTCGACCCAGATTGGACTTATTTGATAATCACGAACAATAGTATAAACTTTATCAGAATCAGAATGCTTCATCTGATCAAAACGGTTGAGAATAAAGGTCACAAAGGCTGTAAAGTTAATCAATTCAACATCCATTTCACCGACTTGATTATCTATCCTTGACAAACTTAACAAATCAGTAATCATCCGCATCATGCGGTTGGTCTCATCCAATGATACCTTAACAAAACTTGGTGCAACTGATTCCGTCAATGCCCCCTCATCCAGGGCTTCTAAATAGGATTTGACAGATGTCAAAGGTGTACGCAATTCATGGCTGACATTTGAGACAAAGAGTCGACGTTCCCGCTCTTCCTTGGCCTGCTCGGTCATATCATGCAAGACGACAACCAAGCCTGAAATTAGACCACTTTCGCTCCGAATGGTCGCAAAATTTGCCCGAAGTGTCAGAAATTCCTGGTTTTCATTGGTGTGCTCAAGCACAATTTCCGGTGTCTGAGCCAGCAATTCACGAAAACTGTATTCCTCCTGGAGGTCCAAAACATCCAAGATATCTGATTGCGTCGCCTCCTGTACGCTCAGACCTAATTGTTTCTGGGCCATGTCGTTAATCATAATGATGCGCCCCATTCGATCGGTTGCCACAACACCATCACTCATATAAGACAAAATGGAACTGAGGCGTGTTTTTTCCTGTTCCAAATTATCATGCGTCAGGCGAATCATTTCAGACAAATCGTTCAAGGAGTTGGTCATATCCGTAATTTCCGGACTACCTCTTAGATCCAGAACATCCGCATAATCTCCTTCCATGAGCGACTTAACACGTTCATTTAATTGTTTAATCTGCTTATTGTCCCGGTAATTCTCAATCAAGAGAACAGTAATGGCAATCACAAAGCCAATACTGATGACAATAAACCAGAATTCCGAGGTCGTTATCAGGTAACGCAGTTGATTAATCATTGGATTTTATAAAGTACCCGACGCCACGGCGGGTCAAGATGTATTCAGGGCGGCTTGGAATGTCTTCGATTTTCTCACGCAAACGACGAACCGTCACGTCGACCGTCCGGACATCACCAAAGTAATCATAGCCCCAAACTGTTTCCAGCAAGTGCTCGCGGGTCATGACTTGACCAATGTGTTGGGCCAGATGATAGAGCAGCTCGAACTCCCGGTGGGTCAATTCCAATTCCTTACCATGTTTTTTGGCAACAAAGGCATCGGGCAAAATCACCAGGTCTCCGATGACCAATTCCGCCTTGCCAGCCACAACAGGAATGGACTGGGTCTCTGTCAACTCGCTCCGGCGAAGCAGAGCCTTGACGCGGGCCTGCAATTCACGGTTAGAGAAAGGCTTGGTCACATAATCGTCCGCTCCAATTTCCAAGCCAATAACCTTGTCAAATTCGCTATCCTTGGCAGACAACATAATAATGGGCACATTGCTGGTTTTGCGAATGTTACGGGCCACTTCCAAACCATCCAACTCTGGCAACATCAAATCCAGAATGACAATGTCCGGAAACTCCGCTTCAAATACTTCTAAGGCCTCGCGACCATCAAAAGCTGTCACGACCTCATAGCCCTCACGGGTCATGTTAAATTTAATAATATCCGAGATGGGTCTCTCATCATCTACAACTAGAATTTTTTTCATATTACTTATACCTTTTATTTATTTCTTCTATTATATCATAACTTATCTGGAAAATTCATGTTTAAAATCTATCTCGCTATTTTATGTTATATTTTCTAACATATCAAAATCTTAAATTGTCAGAATATACTTGACATTTAATCTTTGCAATGATATGATGCTTAGTATCGCATTAGATAAAGGAGATTCTCATGTCATTAGTATCGTTTAAGAATGTTAATAAATATTACGGCGACTACCACGCCCTACGCAATATCAACTTAGAATTTGAACCTGGTCAGGTTGTTGTACTCCTCGGCCCTTCTGGTTCTGGAAAATCCACATTGATTCGTACCATCAATGGACTGGAGTCTGTAGAAGACGGTGAATTGGTGGTACACGGCCACACCGTATCTGGTTCATCTACCAAGGAACTAGTTGCTCTCCGCAAAGAGGTCGGCATGGTTTTCCAACATTTCAACCTCTATCCTCATAAGACAGTCCTAGAAAATGTTACCCTAGCCCCTATCAAGGTTTTGGGCATTGACAAGGCAGAAGCAGAGAAGACTGCGCAGAAATACCTAGAATTTGTAAACCTCTGGGACCGCAAGAACTCTTATCCAGCCATGCTTTCTGGTGGACAAAAGCAGCGTGTGGCTATCGCCCGTGGACTGGCTATGCACCCCGAACTCCTGCTCTTTGATGAGCCAACTTCTGCCCTTGACCCTGAAACCATCGGTGATGTTCTTGCAGTTATGCAAAAATTGGCCCGCGACGGCATGAACATGATTGTTGTAACCCATGAAATGGGCTTTGCCCGTGAGGTGGCTGATCGTATCATCTTCATGGCAGAGGGCGAGGTTTTGGTGGATACGACCGACGTCAATGGCTTCTTCGACAATCCAACAGAACCACGCGCCAAGCAGTTCCTCAGCAAGATTATCAACCACGAATCAGATAAGGTTAAGATCTAGGAGGTGCCTATGGATACAAAGAAAATCAATTTATTTTTCGCCATTCGGATGCTCTTGATTGGTGTGGTCCTCCTCTTTGCTTTCAGTCAAACCAAGGTGCAGACTGAAACTCCTGCTCAAGCTGTCAGCAGCGACCAGGTCCAGGCTATCATTGACCGTGGTGTTCTCCGTGTCGGCGTCAAACAAGACGTACCAAACTTTGGTTTTAAAAATCCAGACACTGGCGAATTTGAAGGAATGGAAATTGACATTGCCCGCAAAATTGCACAAGAACTGGGCGTAGATATCGAATTTACACCAGTTACAGCACAGACCCGTGGTCCACTTCTAGACAACGAGCAGGTCGACATGGTCATCGCGACTTTCACCATCACGGAAGAACGCAAACTCCTCTATAACTTTACCAGCCCTTACTATACAGACGCTGTCGGCTTCCTGGTTAATAAGGATTCTGGTATCAAGACCTTCAAGGATTTGGACGGCAAGAACATCGGGGTTGCCCAAGGCTCTATCACACGAAAACTAATTTCTGATTTAGCTGATAAGCACGGCATTTCCGTAACCTTCGCAGAATTGGGTTCCTATCCTGAACTCTCTGTTTCTCTCCGTGCCCATCGCACAGATGCCTTCTCAGTAGACCAGTCTATCCTGTCAGGCTATATCAGTTCCCAGTCTGAGCTCATGGACTTCAGCTTCTCAGCGTCAGACTACGGCATTGTGACTAAATTATCCAATAAAGACCTTAATGATTACTTAAACGGTCTCATCGAAACATGGACAGCGGATGGCAGTCTACAGGCCATCTACGATGCCAACGGACTCAAACCTGTCACTGAAACAGATGAATAGGGAGCGGGAAAGAACTCGACTAAGGAAAAGAGGATTCGTCTGAACTCTCGAGTTTCTGGGTTCAGGCTAAAACGGACTATTCCCAGACCGTTTTACTCCCTCCCCCGCACAGCTCCAAGGTTCGGGGAACCTTTGGAGGTTGGAAATTGAACGAACACAGTTCATATCATTCGTTAGGGCTGGTTCGGAGCGTAAAACGCGAACGAAACTGCCAATCAACCACTGCGCTGAGATGTTGACTCGAACCACAGTAAGTGAGCCGAGACTCACATCCAACCACCTACTACTACACACTAGAAAGGAACGGTTATGTTTGTTTTTGCAACTAGCCCCTATGCTTGGGAAAACTGGCTGAGCTACTTCAATGATTTTCCAGTCTTTTTCCAAGGCTTCCTCTTTACCCTAGCTATTTCTATCGGTGCCTTTATCACGGCCATGCTGCTAGGAATTCTCTTCGGTAGCCTATCATCCAGCAAGAAAAAATCACTCAAATTGTTGGCCCGTATTTATGTTGAATACTACCAAAACACACCACTCTTGGTGCAATTCATGATTGTCTATTACGGTCTGCCCTTGATTTCCAACTATGTGCTCATGCCATCTATCTATTGGACAGCGGTTATCTGTGTCGGGCTTTACCACGGTGCCTATATTGCCGAAGTTATCCGTGCAGGTATCGAGGCAGTACCGACTGGTCAGACTGAGGCTGCCCTATCTCAAGGCTTTACTGCCAGCGAGACTATGCGCATCATCATCTTGCCACAGGCTATCCCAACCATTCTTCCACCATTAACCAACCAAGTGGTTAACTTGATTAAAAATACGGCCACGGTCGCTATTATCTCTGGTGCAGACATCATGTTCATGACCAAGTCCTGGTCTGCCATGAATGCCAACTACATTCCAGCCTTTGCAGGCGCGGCCTTTCTCTACTTTATCATGTGTTTCCCAGTTGCTAGCTGGGGACGCCGGATTGAAGAGAAAAACAAGGCTGCCTTCAGTCATTAAGGAGGTCTATGATGAATACTATTTCAGAACTTCTCAAACCATCGACCTTCCAATTGCTCTGGTCTGGTTTGCAGCTAACTCTCTACATTTCAAGCATCTCTGTGGTCCTATCTGTCCTCTTCGGAATGATTTTGGCCATCATGCGAAATGGAAAAAATCCACTCTTCAAGTGGATTGCAACAATCTATATCGAATTTGTCCGTAACGTACCCAACCTGCTCTGGATTTTCACTGTTTTCTTGGTATTTCAGATGAAATCAACGCCAGCTGGTATTACAGCCTTTACCATTTTCACGACCGCTGCTATGGCAGAAATCATCCGCGGTGGTCTCAATGCCATTGGTCCAGGTCAAACAGAGGCTGGTCTGGCGCAAGGATTCACACCTGTCCAGATTATAATTTATATCATCATGCCACAGGCTATTCGCAAGATGTTGCCAGCCATCATTTCACAAATCGTAACGGTCATCAAGGACACCAGTTTCCTCTATTCCGTTATTGCCCTCCAGGAACTCTTTGGTTCCAGCCAAATCCTCATGGGACGCTACTTTGAGGCCGAGCAGGTCTTTGCTCTCTATCTCATGGTTGCCCTCATCTACTTCCTCATCAACTTCGCCATTTCCAGCCTATCACGCTACGTAGCTAAGTCTTGGGCAAGCAGTATTGAATAAACGTTCCTCCCAGCCAGATGGTTGGGATTTTTTGTGTTTGTTACAACTATTTTAAGAATGAATGATGATGATCTTTTACCTTGATTGTTACGAAAAAACTTGTCGACTGCACTCCAGGTCTACGAAAACCAATTCTATAGGTTCCGTCTTCCACATTAGAATAGTCAAATGTTTCGACTTTCTGTTTTAAATCAGCTAGTAATTTATCTTCCTCTACTAAGTCGTTTTCTAAACCAAGGTCCTTCTTATTAAAAAATTCAACTTCGATTACCGCCATTTCTTCCTCCATGAGCCAGTCTAAATTAATATCATAAAAACCTGCAAAAGCCCGACCATTATAGCGATTTTCCTCTACCTTTTCATAAAACTTTATCAGTTTTTCATCCTGAGTTTCAAGCCTACCATCCACTTCAAACAAAGTGAAATCTTTTTCTTCCATCAATTTAAATATCTGCTGTGCCTGATTCAGTAAATATTTACCTCTCGGCTGATGCCACATAGCTTGGTCAACGATACCATCAAATTGATACAACATTCCACTTGGACTATCATCAAAATAGGCCGTCATATTTAGTAGTCCGTTTAATGCCTCCTGTCCTTCAATTCGGTTATTGACCAAAGTATCAGAGGATTGAAGTGTAATTGACTGACCATCTATAACCTCAGTATAATCATACTCTAAAACATCCCATGGGTTACCAATGGCAATAGGACGAAATTTTGTCAACTCCACCTTACCAGTGAAACCATATGACTCCATACCCTGTTCTAGCATCATCTGATACGATATCAATTCCTCTCGACTAGCCACTTTGGGACTAAAGAGCAGCAATAGACAAAGCAACAAAATGCCAAAGAAACCAATAATTCCTAATAAAAGACCTACAATAAACTTCATTATCCTTTTCATTTAAGCACCTCTTTCCTTGACTATTATACCAAAAAAGAAGTCCTTTCGGACTTCGCTGATTTACAAAATCATTCTGCTAGTTGATAGAAAGTGACTATGTTAAAGGACAAAATAGTGCTGATAATATTCCAGATTTCTGAGCGAATGAATTTATGAGATTACGGTTACTCAGAAACAATCAACATAGATTTAATCACTTTACGGTCCGCCATATCTTGATAGGCTTGGTTAATTTCACTGAAATCATAGGTATTTGTGAAAACTTTACCAGGGTTAATCCTTCCATCCAAGACGGCTTCGAGTAATTCATTTTTGACATAGGTAGTGACCGATGCTGAACCACCGCCGAAGGAAATATTCTGTGCAAACGTCGAGCCAATCGGACGGTTATTGTAGTGAGGGATACCAACATAGCCGATACGACCGCCATTATGAAGGACCCCCAGTGCCTGTTCAATAGAAGATTCTGTACCAACGCACTCAAGGGCAGCATCCGCTCCTCCACCTAAAATTTCACGCACCTTTGCAATACCTTCCTCACCACGTTCAGCAACAACAGCAGTTGCACCCAGTTGAAGGGCTAATTTCTGACGATCTTCATAACGGCTCATCATAATGATTTGAGACGCACCTCGCATTTTAGCAGCAATAACGGCACATTGACCGACAGCGCCATCTCCAATCACAACGACCTTGTCGCCTTGTTTCACTTGTGCTACCCTCGCAGCATGATATCCTGTAGGCATGACATCTGCCAAGGCCAGTAAAGACTTCAGCAGATCTTCTGAGTAATCAGATGGCTGACCAGGTACTTTAATCAGTGCCCAGTTCGCATAGTGAAAACGTAGGTATTCTGCCTGGTAACCGTTTCCCCAGTTGGTCGGAGCTACATGATTATCACAAGTGCCGTCAAATCCAGCACGGCAGGCATCGCATTCACCACAACCATGCGTAAAGGGTACAATGACAAAATCTCCGGGATGAATATCTGTCACTTCGGGACCAACTTCTTCAACAATACCAAGTGCCTCGTGTCCAGAATTGACAGAATGACCTTCTTTACCATCCCCATGTGAGTATGACCAGAGGTCCGAACCACAAACACAGGCACGGACAATTTTTAAAATGGCGTCATCCGGTGCTTGAATCGTCGGTTTATTAACCTCTTCGATAATCATTGACCCAGCTTTTTCAAAAATAGCGGTTTTCAATTTAATATTTCCTTCCAAAAATTAATGATTTGTATTTATAATTTTAGCAGGTACACCTGCAACAGTTGTATTATCAGGTACATCCTTTGTCACAACACTTCCAGCACCTACTATAGCATTTTCACCAACCGTCACCCCTGGTAATATAGTTGCTCCCGCACCAATCCAAGCATTGTTCTTAATATGGACGGATTTCAAAATTAAGCCCCGTCGCTGTGATGATTCTTGAGGGTGATTAACTGAGATAATCATAGCACGAGGACCAATCAAGACCTTGTCCTCAATAACAATCCCACCTAAATCTGTCATCATCACATCCGTATTGATAAAAACTTCCTTACCGATGGAAATATGGCGTCCGAAATCCGTTCGGAAAGGCAATGCAATTGACGTTGTATCATCCAACTTCTTACACATGATTTTTTCCAACAAGTCACGCTTACTCGCTTCGCTTTGGACTTCTGTATTCAATTTTTCTATAAGCGGTAAGGTTTCAGCAGTAATTTCGTGAATAAGTTCATAAACAATGTCTCCTTTTTTAATGATTTCTCCTGTTTCAATAAACGATTTAATTTCTTGATGCATACTTCATACCTTATTTTAGTTACTGTTTCCTTTCCTGTTTTCTTTAGATATTTTATTACAAACACAACCCATAATCAAATACTTGTTTTGTGTTCTATGTATGCCTATGAGGCATATGTTGTGGTATAATAATTCTAAAAAAAACACTAGGAGATAGTAATGGATATCCGTGTTCTTAATTACTTTGTCACAATCGTACAAACCAAATCTATATCTAATGCCGCCAAGGCCTTGCATATCACACAGCCAACCCTTTCTCGACAAATTCGAGACTTGGAAACAGAATTAGAAACTCAGCTTTTCGATCGTGGTAGCCGAGAAATTCAGATAACCGAAGACGGGCGTTACCTTTACAATCGCGCCATAGAAATTCTATCCTTAGTCAATAAAACAGAAAATAACATCCGTAGAAACGATGGTATTTCGGGTGAACTTAGTATTGGAGCCGCGGAAAGTCAATCTCTGGATATCATGGCACGAGCCGTTAAAAAATTGACCACTACCTATCCAGAAGTTAAAGTACACATTCTTAGTGGTAACGCTGACTATGTACAAGAGTATTTAGACCAAGGCAATATTGATATCGGTATAACCTTTGGTTCTTTTGATGAAAGTAAATATAATCACTTACCTCTTCCAAATAGAGATTCTTGGGGGATACTTGTTCCAAAAAATCATCCCTTAGCCACTCTTCAGACCCCAAAACTTCATGATGTAATCAAATATCCACTGATAGTATCTGCTCAGCCCAACATCACCTTTGAAGAACTAGATAAAGTTGGTGATTATCACATTGTTGCAACTTATAATCTTCTATATAATGCTGCCCTTCTTGTCAAAGCAGGTGTTGGTGTTGCACTTTGCTTGAACGGCATTGTCCTGACTGATGAATATAGCCAACTAAAATTTATAAAATTACAAGAAGGTAACCATGACCCTCTACAAGTTCTCTGGAAAAAACAAAACAATCAATCCCGGGTCGCCAATAAGTTTTTAAAAATTTTAAAAGAAATTTCTGAATCGAATGTCCAGTAAAATGACAATCAGCTTTCTAAAGAAATCTAGTCTATTCTATTTTGACAACTTGGGATTTTTTTCTGCCAAAAAAGAAGCCCTTTCGGACTTCTTACTTTATTTATTCAGCATCAGCTGGACGTGACTTGCGGGCAATATCTGCTAGGATATGGTCCACAAATTCTGATACAGACTGAGTTTGCGTTGCCTTGCTTCCGTAGCGACGGACGTTGACAGCATTGTCTTCCATTTCCTTATCACCGACGATGAGCTGGTATGGAATCTTGCTGGTCTGGCTCTGACGGATCTTGTATTGCATCTTCTCGTTACGCTCATCTACGTGTACGCGAACGCCACGGTCTTGCAATTCTTTGGCAACCTTCCAAGCGTAGTCCAAGTGAGCTTCCACAGAGATTGGAATCATGGTCACTTGGGTTGGAGCCAACCAGGTTGGGAAGGCACCCTTATAGGTTTCAATCAAGATAGCTGTGAAGCGTTCCATGGTCGAGATAACACCACGGTGAATCATGACTGGGCGGTGCTCCTCGCCGTCAGCACCAATGTAGGTCAAGCCAAAACGTTCTGGCAAGAGGAAGTCCAACTGAATGGTTGACAGGGTCTCTTCGTTACCAAGGGCAGTCTTGACTTGGATATCCAATTTCGGACCGTAGAAAGCCGCTTCACCCTCAGCTTCGAAGTAGTCCACGCCCATTTCATCCATAGCGCCCTTCAACATACGCTGGGCATTTTCCCACATCTCATCATTGTCATAGTACTTCTCTTTGTCCTCTGGGTCACGATAAGAGAGGCGGAAACGATAGTCATTTAGGTTGAAATCTGCGTACACATCGATAATCAACTGGAGAGCTTTTTTGAACTCTTCTTGGATTTGTTCAGGTGTCACAAAGATATGACCGTCGTTGAGCGTCATCTCACGTACACGCTGCAAACCAGTCAATGCACCTGATTTCTCATAGCGGTGCATCATACCAAGCTCAGCGATACGCACTGGCAACTCACGGTAAGAACGCACATGGTTTTTGTAAACTTGAATGTGGTGCGGACAGTTCATCGGACGAAGAACAAACTCTTCACCGTCACCCATGTCCATAGTTGGAAACATATCTTCTGAATAATGCTCCCAGTGACCCGAAGTCTTGTAGAGTTCGACAGAAGCCAAAGGTGGCGTATAAACGTGCTGGTAACCTGAAGCCAGTTCCTTGTCTGTGATGTAACGTTCCAAGGTACGACGGATAGTTGCACCATTTGGCAACCAGAATGGCAAACCTTGACCAACTTCTTGGCTGATCATGAAGAGATCCAATTCCTTACCAAGTTTACGGTGGTCACGCTCTTTGGCTTCCTCACGCATTTGAAGGTAAGCCTTGAGGTCTTTCTTGTCAAACCAAGCTGTACCATAGACCCGTTGCATCATTGGATTTTCACTCTTACCACGCCAGTAAGCAC
Source organism: Streptococcus sp. A25 (assembly GCF_043674095.1). Classification (NCBI taxonomy): domain Bacteria; kingdom Bacillati; phylum Bacillota; class Bacilli; order Lactobacillales; family Streptococcaceae; genus Streptococcus; species Streptococcus sp. A25. Next base: position 117,147 of record NZ_JBIMJO010000001.1, on the reverse strand, counting down.
CTGCCACATTGAGCAATTCAAAAATCTGGATACGACCTGTTGACGGAACGTGTGGGCCACGGCAAAGGTCAACGTATTCGCCCTGTGTATAAATGGTCAAACCGCCTTCGTCATCAGAATGTTCCTGAATCAATTCCAACTTGTAGGGATCATTTTTGAAAATCTCAAGAGCTTCTTCCTTAGTTACCTCGCGACGTTCTGAAGGGAAGTTTTCCTTGACAATCTTCATCATTTCTTCCTGAATGCGCGGCAGGTCTTCATTTGAAATCTGACCAGCCGCATTGTCCGTGTCATAGTAGAAACCGTCTTGAATAGCTGGACCAACACCCAACTTAATGTCTGGGAAAAGGCGACGAGCCGCTTGGGCAAACAAGTGGGCAGCTGAGTGACGCAAGATGTCCAAGGCATCTTCATGGTCAGGTGTTACGATTTCAAGCGTGCCGTCCTCTTCAATGGCACGAGTAGTATCAATCAATTTACCATTGAACTTACCAGCAAGTGCCTTTTTCGCCAAAGACTTGCTGATGCTCTCCGCAATTTCAAAAGTTGTCACGCCAGCTTGGTACTCACGAACAGCACCATCTGGGAAAGTAATTTTAATCATAATATAAGATATAAAGGGCGTTAAGCGGACACAGACAAAATAGGAAACAGAACGACGACGCAAGCGTCTAGTTCTCGTTTATCTTTTTGGCCCAGTCCGTAGCCCGTATTCAGTTCAACCAAATACGGAGACCCTAGTCCTTTCTATTTTTTATTTATTTTTTAATCCCTAGTAGCTCTTCTTTTTGAGCTAAAAAGGTTTCCATTTCTTTTTGAATATCAATATCCAGGCGGTCAGCTAATTCGATTAACCACCAGATATTTTCAGCCATTTTATGCTCCAAGGTATAGGGTGTTTCATCATAGTAACGACCCTGCTTGGTCATAATCAGGCGGTTCATGTTGCCAATATCATTGGTCAAGGCCAAGAGGTCCTCTTCAATAGACCATTCTTTGTCATGGTGCTTGAGTTCCAACTCTCTATAGGCTCTTCGCACATCTTGGCACCGTTTTAATAAGTCATCAGGTAGCATAACTACTCCTCCAAAAGAAAATACGACATCCTCACAAAAGGACGTCGTAACGTGGTTCCACCTTCATTCATCACCAGCTCAAAAAAACTGATGACCTCAGAATGGCGATAAGGGAACCACCCTTTTATGTTTGCATAAAATCATACCGAGTAGTGTCCATCCTATCCTCTATGCGCTCACAGCAACCGCGCACTCTCTCAAAGATTTCCTAGAATGGATAAGTCTCTAACAGTTATTATAGCAGGATTTTCGGATTTTTCAAGGATTTTTGCGAGAATTTCTAGATTTTCCAATTCCAAGCATCTTCCTCATCAAAACCCCTACTCCTGCTCCGAGAAAGCCTACAAGAATGTAAGGAATAACGTAGATTTCTGAGCCCTCTGCATTTGGAAAAATCAGGGTATCGACTGGCAGATAAAGCAAGCCTTGTAGCAGTGGAAACCACCAGGAAAAGCCATGTTTGACAGTATAAATGATTGAAATCAGTAAAATCAAGATTGGTTGATAGACTAAAATCAAGTTAATCAACAATCCCTTGATGGTCAAGTCATCCAGCGGAGAATACATAATCAGCACCGGCACCAGATAATAGACCAGTAAAGTAGGCAAGATGTACCAAAAGATTTTTCCTGAATTCTTCATTTTCATCCCTCCTAATCAAAGAAATTACGAACGGACTTGACCTGGGCAACTGATTTTCTGAGAATGCGAGCTGTGGTGTCGGTTGATTTGACAACGACCTTGGCTGGTAAGGTAACTGCTCCCTTGAGCAATACTTCTGCCACACTGTCTTGATTGGTGTGTTCCTTCTGGAAATCATGGGAAATTTTCAAATCCAGGTAATACTCAAAAACTCGGTGACCGAAATTCTTGGCGGAAATTTCATAGAGCTTTTTCTCCAGCAAGTAGGCATTCATGCTTGGCGTCGCCAAAATCGCATCAATGACCACATCTGCTATGTCCTTTTCCCGCTTAAAGAGGGTTCCAAACATCTTGTCCGTCACCAAATTATCCAAATAAGGATTCGAATGGGCTAGGATTGGAGTGCCTGATGCCAGGCTTTCCAAGAAGGTCAGACCCTGGGTTTCACTGGTAGATGCCGAGATAAAGAAATCAGCCGCTTTATAGTATAGAGCAGTATCGCTCGGCGCAATCATGCCCGTCATCTGAATATGACTGGCCAGCTGCATGCGGTCAATCATCTCCTGCAACTCTCCCGCATAAGGTCCACCACCAACGATAACCAGCTTGACCTTGGGATTTTCAGCCAAAATAGCCGGCATGGCCTTGACAAGGGCCTGAATATTTTTTTCATTGGAGATACGAGACAGGCTGAGCAGCATAGTTTCATCCTTAGCAATCCCCAGTTGCTGCCTCAGTTCATCAATATCCTCTTGGCAAATCTCAGGTCGGTCAAACTTGGCCAAATCAATTCCTGTCGGTATGACCCTTTTGGAAATAGGAACCTGATACTTATTCAGCAAATCTTCTACAATCTCGCTGGGACAGATAATCCCATCAAGGTCACGGAAGAAGGGTTTGAGGATATACTTGACCATGCTAGGGCGAATAATTTTCCCCTTGGCAATATAGTGGACGTAGTCCTCATACTGGGTATGGTAGGTATGAATAACTGGAATCCCCAATTCCTTAGCAATCAATTTCCCCAAAATCCCCAGAGAAAACTCCGTATGGGTATGAATAATATCCAGCTTGTAACGGCTGGCAATTTTCAAGGCATCCACAAAGCCAGCATAGGCCACTCGACGGTCCTTAAAGGCAAAGAAGGGCACACTAGGAATGCGGATAATATCCCAATCCTCATAGCGGTTGACACCCTCATCAGTGGTCGTAAAAATAAATACTGCATGACCTAGTTTTTCCAGCTCCGTTTTCAGGGTCCGAATAGACGTCGCAACCCCCGAAACCTGCGGAAAATAGGTATCTGTAAACAATCCAATACGCATTTACAACTCCATGACTTGGCGATAGGCTTCTACTAGCTGGTGGGCTACATTGTCCATCGAGCGACTAACTGCCACCTGATAACCTGCCTCGCGCTTGTCTACTTTTTTATCTAAGATATTTTGAATGGATTGGACAAAATCATCGACAGTCTTGCCCAATTCAGCACTTGTTTCATCAATCCAGCCTTCATAAACTGGAATATCTCTCAGCACAACATGCTGGTGGCTGGCTAGAGCTTCCAAGACGACAATCCCTTCCGTCTCTTCATAGGATGGGAAGAAAAAGGCATCCGCTCCGCTCATTGCCCCCTGAAAAACAGCCCCCTTGAAGTAACCAGGAAACTCGACATTAGGCGGATGAGCTCCTTCTACAATTTTCCGGATATAGGATGGAATCATCCATTTATTGATAGAGCCTAGCCAAATGAAGCGCACATGGGGCAGCTTTTCAGCCACCTTGACAAAATCCTCTATGCCCTTGCGGCGGAAATAAAGCCCGGCACAGACCACGACTGGTTGTCCCTCTTTAATACCGAAATAATCCCGAAAAACAGCCTCTTTGCGAGCATCTTTCTTGTACTTGTCCAAATCAATCCCATTGGACACGGCAACGATTGGAGTTGTCACCCCATAGGATTGGATGAGCTGCTTAGAATACTCTGACGGGGTAATAATAAAATCTGCTTTTTGGTACATGCTGGCCAGATATTTTCCCACAAATGGCGCCAGGCGATTGGATCCGATAAAGGAATTTTGAAAATCTTCCTTGGTCGAATGCCCGTGCAAGATGACCTTCTTTCCATGGCGTTTGGCAGCGTGCAGAAGCAACCAGGAACGTGGCCCATAGGTATTGATATGAATGACATCATAATGCCCTAAAAGGTCCGTCGTATAGGGAATTCCAGCCATGTCCAGGGCTTCCATTTGATGGTGGAGGGCCCGACCAATCCCTGATTTTTCCAGAACTGTCTTGCCTTCCAAATAGAGTAAAACTTTCATGATTCTATTATAGTTGATTTAAAAGAAAAAATATAGCGGAAACATGAAAAATCCAAGAAGACAAGGCTTAGCTTTATTCAACCTTCTACACTGATAATAAATCGAGGAGCAGAAAACCAAAAAGAAGCTGACACAAGGTCAACTTCCCATCATAATAAATATATATTTTAGCCAAGTTCAGCTTTTTTTCTTTTCACTAAACCAAATCCAAGCATTCCCACTACAAGTCCAAGAGATGTCAAAGCATCTTCTTGTCCAGTAATCGGCAATGTTTTAGCAGTTTGTCCTGAGGATTGATTGCTAGCAGATTGTTCAGTGTTACCAGTTCCTTGTGATACGCCTCTGCTGAACCGCCAGCTGCAGCACCACCACCAACTAGATGCGAAATTGTTGGAGTAACTGTTGTTTCTTGCAAGATTTCAGTAGGTAAAATGTGACCCTGACTTAGAATGGCTGTAATGTCAAGCTCTGGTAATTCATGTGTAACGCTGTCGCCTTTTGCTGTGATAATTGAATCCACAACTGATGTTTCTACCTGAGGTTCCTCAACCGGAGCTACAACTATTAGCTCGTCAACCAAAATTGTACCCTGTGGCTCATCAATTGGCGCTACAACAACTGGCTCGTCGGCTGGTGTTATAACGGCTGGTTCGTCAACTGGCGTGTCTACCTGAGGTTCCTCAACCGGAGCTTCTACCTGTGGTTCGTCGACTGGGGTGACAACTGCTGGTTCATCAACTGGGGGCTCTTCGACTGGCACCGGTTGACTGCCGATAATGATAACTTTAGCAATTGGTTCGATAATTGTAGTTGTACTTGTCGCTGTTACTTCGCCAGTGACTGCGTCAATTTTATAAGTTGTGGTTGTCGTCTCACTGCCGTCAACACCACCAGTCTCACTATAGTAGCCCACAGGTTTAGTAGAATCTGACTCATAGCGAGTACCATACTCAATCATCACTGTCTCAACTACCGGCTGTGTACCTTTGGTAATGACTTTCTCTTCTGGTGCAACAATGACTGGAGTTCCATCGGTTGGAATGCTTGCTCACTTGAAAAATTATTGATCTGTACCGTCTCTTCCGAATAAGCATCTACAACGTGACCGAGCTCGTGAGCCATGACATAGGTTTCCCAGGTAAATTGACCTTTCTCCACATCGATAACACCACCTTTGAAACCGGCATTATTCATATTGTTAATGGCATCATATCCAAGGGTATTTCCACCAAAGCCATAGGGGTCTTCATAAATTTTGATAAGACCGTATTGTGATTTGGCGGCGTCTGGCATGGCCTGGTAGAAATTATAGAAATTGTCAAAAGTACTATTTTTAACTGTGAAGTTGCCATAAATCTTGATCAAATCTTCCTTAGTGACCAAATCGCTACGGTTCATGTAGACATTATAGCGGTTTGTCAAACTAGCAAAGAGGTCTTTGACGCGATTTAAAGTTGCATCAGAGGCAGTTGTACTACCGATTTTTGCGTAAATTGCCTCACTTCTGAGCATGATAGCCTTGGCTTCCGCATACATACAGGCCGGGATAACTGTGCCAAAAGTGTAGCGGTCACTCGGGCTAATCGCTCCCAAGACGGACGCTCGGTTAGACATGGTCACCAATTCCTGCATGGCCAGTTTTTGCTGGTCCAATCAACCTTGGTCGTTTCTATTGAATACAGCCATTTGTGGATTTTCCGCACGAGAATAGGTACTAGTACGAGCGTAACGCGTCGTACCAACCATCGGTGAACCACGGTCAGAAATGGTCAAATTTCTTACAGTCATATTTATCAGAATATCCCCGTAACCATTTGCCCATAACGTTGATTGATCGATAACAATCTAGTCACTTGGCTTTTCTTTTGTCAAGTCAACGCTGAACTGTGCTGTATAGTGACCTGTCGTCGCATCAAACATCTTTTGTTCAGGAGTATCATCTTGTAACTCTATAATATTGCTCCGTCGCCTGCAGTTACTGGCTCAACATAGGGAATATCCTCTTCAAACAGTTTTTCATTAGGATCTAATGGGAACTTAGCTGTTGCATACTCAGTACCTGGCAAGGTAGACATGGTATTATATTGATTGTGATAAAGAATTGGCTCAGGATCTGATTCTCCTGGCACTTCCTCAACCGCAAGTGGCTGTTCTATAGGAATTTCCGCTGGTGCTGGCACTTCAATTACCGGTTCTGTCTCAGTTTCAACAGAAACTTCTGCTGATATAGCCGGTTCTTGATTTTCTGTTACCGCAGGTGCTACCACCTCAGCCTGCACATCCTGGTTGCTCACCGCAACTGTTGCTGGATTTTCAGTTGGCAAACTATCGGCGTTAACAATCTGACCACCTAAAAATAGACCCACACAGACTGATGCGGCTCCTACTGAAAATTTACGAATACTAAATCGTTGCTTACGAAACAAATCTGTTTCCCCCTACATTCATCTTAAAAACTTACTGAAAGCAAGTCAGACTCTTATATCTGGAGAAGGCCAAAGCAAAGACTAATTTGAATCAAAAATCGAAAGAATTTTTCAGCATGAGCTTGTAGACACTACTTCCTGTAAAAATATAGAAAAAAGAGCATCTGATTGATACCCCTTGTTCTGATTTTCTATTACTTTTCTACTTATTCTTCAACTCGATGACCATGTCACGAATCTGGGCTGCCAGTTCAAAGTCAAGCACTTCTGCAGCTTCCTGCATCTGACCTTCCAGTTTCTTGATCATGGCCTTGCGTTCGTCTTTGTTGAGGGCGTTGAAGTCCACTGCTTCTTCCTTGTCCTGAGTGACAGCCTTAGTCACGCTTATCAGGTCACGGATTTCTTTCTTAATAGTTTGTGGAATGATACCATGTTCTTCATTATAAGCCATCTGGATTTGACGGCGGCGGGCTGTTTCTTCCATGGCCTTCCGCATAGACTCGGTGACCTTGTCCGCATACATGATCACATGACCTTCAGAGTTACGGGCCGCCCGACCGATTGTCTGGATGAGCCCTCGTTCATTACGGAGGAAACCTTCCTTATCAGCATCCAAGATTGCCACCAGACTAACCTCTGGCACGTCAATCCCTTCACGCAAGAGGTTAATCCCTATCAAGACATCAAAGACGCCCAAACGCAAATCACGGATAATCTCCGTACGCTCCAAGGTCTTGATGTCCGAGTGCATATACTTGACCTTGACACCCATTTCTTTAAGATAGTCGGTCAAGTCCTCTGCCATTTTCTTGGTCAGCGTAGTGATAAAAGTCCGCTCACCTTTCTCGACACGCGCATGGATTTCGCCCAAGAGGTCATCCATCTGCCCCATGGTTGGACGGACCTCAACTTCAGGGTCCAAGAGTCCGGTCGGCCGAATAATCTGTTCGACAACGGTCTCTGTCTGCTCCATCTCATAGTCACCCGGCGTCGCTGAGACATAGACAATCTGATGGACATGGCTCTCAAATTCTTCCCTGCGCAGCGGACGATTATCCAGCGCACTCGGGAGGCGGAAACCGTAGTTGACCAACATCTCCTTACGTGAGCGGTCACCATTGTACATCCCCTTAATCTGCCCCATGGTCATGTGGCTCTCGTCAATCATGATGAGATAATCTTCAGGGAAAAAGTCCAGCAGAGTGTAGGGAGGCTCGCCCTCGCTTCGCCCGTCCATGTGGCGAGAATAGTTCTCAACTCCGTTGGTATAGCCCATTTCCCGAAGCATCTCGATGTCGTAGTCGGTTCGTTGTTTCAATCGCTGAGCTTCTAAGAGTTTTCCTTCTGATTCAAAGACCTTGAGCTGCTCTTCCAGCTCCGCCTGAATCTTGGCAATAGCCGTTTCCATGTGATCATCGTTGGTCACGAAGTGGGTGGCAGGGAAAATGGCCAAGTGATCCACATCGCCCAAAACCTTACCTGTCAGGCTTTCAATCTCACGGATGCGGTCGATTTCATCGCCGAAAAATTCGACACGAAAAGCGTGTTCGTCACGAGAAGCTGGGAAAATCTCCACCACATCTCCACGTACACGGAAGCGTCCCCGTTGGAAGTCGATGTCGTTGCGCTCGAACTGAATATCGACCAGAGAATTAAGCAACTGATCACGGGAAATCTCCTGACCTGGTCGCAGACTGACCACGCTGTCAGAATATTCCTTGGGCGAACCCAAACCGTAAATACAGGAAACCGAAGCCACCACGATGACATCGTTTCGCTCCAGCAGGGCTGAGGTCGCTGAGTGGCGGAGCTTGTCAATCTCATCATTGACCGAACTATCCTTTTCAATATAGGTGTCGCTGGACGGAACATAGGCTTCTGGCTGGTAGTAATCGTAGTATGACACGAAGTATTCTACCGCATTTTCTGGGAAGAATTCCTTGAACTCACTATAAAGCTGACCAGCCAAGGTCTTATTGTGGGCGATGACCAAGGTCGGCTTATTGACACGGGCAATGACCTGACTCATAGTGTAGGTCTTACCAGTACCCGTCGCCCCCATGAGAATCTGGGCTTTTTCGCCCCCCTCGATGTTATCCACCAAGGTTTCAATGGCTTGGGGCTGGTCACCAGACGGTGAATATTTTGACACTAGTTTAAATTGGTTTTCAGTATTTCGATTAATCATGGTTCTATTTTATCACAAGTCCAACATTTCATTGAAAAAATAGTTTTTCGGGGGGTGAAAGATTAAATTTTCTCACAATTTAATAACTTACAATGTTATATTTTCTGACATATCCTTTTCATTGTTTTTGCATTAATTTTCATAATATGGTACAATGGGAAAGTTATTTTATAGATAGAAGGAGTATGGAAATGAAGAAAAAATTATTCATGCTATTGGCAAGCATTTTGCCGGTCTTCTTTATTTTTACAGGTGTTCAGGCAGATGATACGATCGATATCGTCTTTGACAATGCCTATGCACCATTTGAATTTAAAGATTCTGACCAAACTTATAAAGGATTAGATGTTGATATTATCAACGAAGTTGCAAAACGTTCAAATTGGAAAATGAATCAATCCTTCCCAGGATTTGATGCTGCTGTCAATGCGGTCCAGTCTGGTTCGGCCGATGCCCTCATGGCTGGTACGACCATTACCGAAGCCCGCAAAAAGGTCTTTACCTTCTCAGACCCCTACTTTGATACGAAGATTATCATTGCAACAACCAAGTCTAACAAGATTTCTTCCTATGAAGACCTCAAAGGCAAGACAGTTGGTGTTAAAAACGGTACTGCTTCTCAAACCTTCCTCGAAGAAAACAAGGACAAGTACGGTTTTACTATCAAAACCTTCGACACAGGGGACACAATGTACAACAGTCTTTCCACTGGCGCTATTGACGCTGCTATGGACGATGAGGCGGTTATCCAATACGCTATCCAACAAGGGCAAGACCTGAGCTTGGACATCCCTGGCGAACCAATTGGATCATTTGGTTTCTCTGTTAAAAAAGGAAGCCAATATGAGTACCTCGTTGATGATTTCAATAAGGCTCTTGCAGCTATGAAAGAAGACGGTACCTACGAAAAAATCATGAATAAATGGTTTGGTGCAGCTACCGCCTCTGCTGATACGCAGAACTACTCATCTCGCTTGAAATTATCTGGTGATGCTACTAAAAAAGCAAACCCTATCAAGTCAAGCTACACGATCGTTTCAGATTCATCATTTGCCCCATTTGAATACCAGGACGAGTCTGGTAAGTACGTCGGCATTGACATGGAATTGATCAAGGCCATTGCGGAGCAACAAGGAATCACCATCACTATCCAAAATCCTGGTTTCGATGCAGCCCTTAACGCTGTCCAAGCTGGTCAAGCAGATGCCGTTATCGCTGGTATGTCGATTACTGACGCTCGTAAGGAAATCTTTGATTTCTCAGATGCCTACTACTCGTCAAATATCCTGCTGGCTGTTAAAAACGGCAGTGACATTGCATCCTATGAAGACCTCAAAGGCAAGACAGCCGGTGCCAAAAACGGTACAGCGTCTTACACCTTCTTGGAAAGCAACAAAGACAAGTACGGCTATACTTTGAAGGCCTTCGACGAGGCTTCTGGCATGTACGACAGTCTCAACTCTGGCTCAATTGACGCCCTCATGGATGATGAAGCGGTCCTCCTCTACGCTATCCAACAAGGTCGTGACTTCGCTACTCCAATCCCAGGTGAAAAATCTGGTGAATACGGATTTGCTGTGAAAAAAGGTAGCAATCCTGAACTGATTGAAATGTTCAACAATGGCTTGGCTGCATTGGTAGAATCAGGCAAGTACGATGAGATTTTCAACAAATACTTCAATGCCAAAGAAGAGACAACACCAAGTACAGCCACTGAAACAGTTGATGAAACCACCATTTTCGGTCTCTTGAAAAACAACTACGGTCAGCTCCTGTCTGGTCTTGGTATTACAGTTGGTTTGGCTCTCTTGTCATTTGCCATTGCTATCGTCATCGGTATTATCTTTGGTATGTTTGCGGTGAGCCCAATCAAGGCCCTTCGTGTTATCTCATCCGTCTTCGTTGATGTGGTTCGTGGTATTCCGTTGATGATTGTTGCAGCCTTCATCTTCTGGGGTATTCCAAACTTGATTGAGTCTATCACTGGTCAACAATCACCAATCAACGACTTCGTAGCCGGTACCATTGCCCTATCCCTTAACTCCGGTGCCTATATCGCAGAAATTGTCCGCGGTGGTATTCAAGCCGTTCCTGCGGGACAAATGGAGGCATCACGCAGTTTGGGTATTTCCTACGGGACAACCATGCGCAAGATTATCCTGCCACAGGCTGGTAAAATCATGCTGCCAAACTTCATCAACCAATTTGTTATTACATTGAAAGATACGACCATCATCTCTGCGATTGGTCTTGTCGAACTCTTCCAAGCTGGTAAGATTATCATTGCCCGTAACTACCAATCCTTCCGTATGTATGCAATCCTTGCTATCATATACTTGGTGGTTATCACCCTCTTGACTCGCTTGGCACGTAAACTTGAAAAAGGAGGCAAATAATGGCTTTATTAAAAATCAATGTTGAAGACCTGCACAAGTCTTACGGGAAAAACGAGGTCTTGAAAGGCGTCTCTGCAAAATTCTACGAGGGGGACGTTGTCTGCATTATCGGTCCTTCTGGATCTGGTAAATCAACCTTCCTTCGTACACTCAACCTCCTGGAATCCATCACAAGTGGTCATGTTATGGTAGATGGTTACAATCTGACTGACCCTAAAACAGATGTTGATGCCTTCCGTGAAAATGTCGGAATGGTATTCCAGCACTTCAACCTCTTCCCACACATGTCCGTCTTAGAAAATATCACCTTTGCTCCTATCGAACATAAAAAATTGAATAAGGCTGAAGCTGAGAAAGTCGGCATGGAATTACTGGAAAAAGTCGGTCTAGCAGACAAGCGTGACGCTATGCCAGATAGCCTGTCCGGTGGTCAGAAACAGCGTGTAGCTATTGCCCGCGCGCTGGCTATGAACCCAGACATCATGCTCTTTGATGAACCAACGTCTGCCCTTGATCCAGAAATGGTCGGCGACGTACTCAACGTTATGAAAGACCTAGCTGAGCAAGGCATGACCATGTTGATTGTTACGCACGAGATGGGCTTTGCCCGCAAGGTTGCTAATCGCGTCATCTTTACAGACGGCGGTGAATTCCTTGAAGACGGCACACCCGAACAAATCTTCGACAACCCACAACACCCACGTCTCAAAGACTTCCTGGATAAGGTCCTGAACGTATAAAGATTAGAAAAAACCTTGCTTTGTCAAGGTTTTTTGAGTTTCTTCAAATTATTATTAGCGTCTTTTCTGAATGCAATATAAAGCCCATCTTGCCCTGATACACGGAAAGTAGAGTGAAAAGGTCGATTTCCCAGCACCGGGACTATTAATCATCATTATACTGTCACCTTGTAAGACCAGCCCTTCTCTGTTTTTTCGAGCCTGCTAAATCCCATCTTCTCAAACAGACGCTGGGAACCAATATTCCAATCATAAATTTCTCCTACTCGAATTTCTGTGAAGCCTAGCTCTTTCGCACGTTCTATCATCCGTTTTAAGACCTTGCCACCAATACCCCTTGCCCAGTAACGGCTATCGCCGATGGAAATCGCAAAGTCATCTGCCAGCAGGGTCACGTCTCCAATTGGTCTCCAACCACACTTTTCCCGAATTTCTATCCAGTAGCACTCGCCATTTTCCGATAAAAAACGGTACATCCTAGCTAATTTTTCCAAGCTATAAGCTTCTTTCACACCATCAACCAACCAGACTAGCTCCATATTTTGATGCCAGTCAAAAGCAAGCTCATATTGACCATCATAGGCACGAAGGCGTACGGTAGTATCAATTTCTAGTTGCTCTGATTGTCTTATATTCCTTATTGGCATTGCGATTTCTCCTTTTCCCTTTCATTATAGCATAAGGATGTTTTATATGTGACAAATGCTCAAAATAGGTATATAATTACTACATAGTGATATCCAAGGGAGGAATTCTTATGTCAAATGTACTTTTATTCGGAGCAAGTGGCTTTTTAGGTCAAGAAGTGATGGAAAAATTGATTGCGAGCGGTCATCAGCTAACTGCTATTACACGGTCATTTGATCCCGAAAATAGCAAAAAATTCCGTCCAGACATCGACTGGGTAGAGGCCAACCTCTATCAAGCAGATCAGTGGAAGGAATTGCTTAATGACCATACTGTTGTCATTAACTTGGTCGGTATGGTCAAAGAAGAGCCCGAAAAAGGCTTAACCTATGATAAGGTCATTCTCGGTGCTGCCAAGGTGATTGCGGATGTTATGGCTGATAAAAGTGACCACCACTACATTTACGTATCTACCCACCTCGAAGGGCTTGCGACGCCAGAAGGCTACCGCAAGGCTAAAAAAGAGGCGGAGGATTATCTCTTGGCGCAATCCTTCAAAACGAGCATCGTCCGTCCTAGCATGATGTACGGTCCAGGCAAGGCAGGGACAAATGAAAGAGCCCAGGCTATTCTGGAAAAAATGGACCCTGCAAGTCCAGCTTGGGCCGGTCGACCAATTGCCGTGGAAAAGGTTGCCCAGACCATTGCTAACATTGTCAACGGAAAAACTGACCAAACCATATTCGAAAATGATGATATGGCTTGACAAATTATTCCCAATCAGATATAGTAATACTATCAAAAGAATACGAGGTAAAGGACCATGGACACAGACAAGTAATCTCTATTAAGTTTATACTTAGAGGTAGCTTGCCTGTGTCTATTTTTCCTGTTCTCCTATTCCCAAAATAGGTCTTTTTTGAGCAGGCACGCTACTGAGTAAGTAGTGTGTTTTTTCTTATACAAGGAGGCCTTATGCTCATCACAACACAAAATCTATCAATCCATCACCAAAAAGACCTGCGTCCACTCGTAGCCGACCTCACCCTCACCATCAATAGTGGCGATAAGGTGGCTATCATTGGCGAAGAAGGCAATGGCAAGTCCAGCCTTCTCAAGACCTTGCTCAATCCAGACATGGTAGCAGACTATCTCCTGATAAGTGGCACGATTCAACGCCACTTCACCGCACCGATCTACATCCCACAGTCTCTTCCTTTGGAAATGGCAGAGCTGACACTCAATGACTACTTCTTTTCTCAAGTAGATCTGGATATTGATTTCGGACTGCTCTATCGCTACGCCGAACAACTGGCTTTTGACAGTGACCGATTGAGCAGTGACCAATTGATTTCTAGCCTGTCCGGTGGAGAAAAACTCAAAATCCAACTCATCAAATCGCTCGCTAAGCATTCTGATATTATTTTCCTAGACGAACCGTCAAACGACCTAGACCTAGATACGCTCTCATGGTTGGAAAACTATATTGCCACTAGCTCCAAAACGATTGTCTACGTCTCACACGATGAGGATTTTCTTGCCAAAACTGCCACAAAAATTATGCATTTACAATCTGTAAAGAAAAAAATGCTGGCCAAAACAAGCGTTCAGACCATAGATTATCAAGCCTACCGTGACCAGCGCGAGGCAGCCTACTATAAACAGGTCCAGCAAGCGCAAAACGACCGCAAGGAATTTGAAAAAACCATGGAAAAACACCGTCGTCAAAAATCTCAGGTCCGGAATACCTTACTTAATACCCATGATGCAACAGCTGGACGGCTAGTAGCCAAAAAGATGAAATCTGTTTTAGCTAGGGAAAGGCGCTATGAAAAACAGGCAGAAAGCATGACCAAAATGCCCTACCATGAAGATGCCATTCACCTGTTCTTCTCTGACATTCAGCCGGTACCAGCTCACAAACAGATTATCGACGTACAGGGTGAAGAACTGTGGTGCCATGAACGCCTGTTGGTCAAAAATCTCTTCATGAAGGTCAAGGCTGGTGAAAAAGTCGGCATTATCGGAGCCAATGGTGTCGGAAAATCCAGCCTCATCAAGTTCCTCTATCAGCATCTGCAAACCAGGTCTGACCTACAGCTGGGCTACATGCCTCAGCACTACGCAGATTTATTGCCATTAAGCAAAACTCCTCTCGCATTTTTAGCAGGAGAAAAGGATAAAGAGGAACAAGAGGCTGCTCTCACCTACCTGGCCAGTCTACAATTCACCCGCGAAGAGGTTCACCATGCTATTTCCGATTTATCAGGGGGGCAACAAGCAAAATTACTGCTCTTAAAAATGGTATTGGACAAGGCCAATGTTTTACTACTAGACGAGCCCAGTCGCAATTTTTCACCCATTTCACAGCCCTACATTCGTGAATTATTCTCGGATTATCAGGGGACACTTATCTGCGTCTCGCACGATCGACGATTTTTGAGGGAGGTTTGTCATCAGGTTTACAAACTAAGCAAGCAAGGACTATACAGGCTAGACAGCATCTAAATAAAAGTCTCACAGCGAGACTTTTTCATAATGCAGACAAACTAAATTCTGGATAAATAAACTAAGTAGCTCTACTAAGAAAAAACAAAAATTTAGTTTATTTTGCGAGCGGAGCGAGCCCTAAGCCAGGACTTTCCGCTGTGATGAAAATGCCTGAAACGTTGTCGTTTCAGGCATTCGGAGTATTTGAGACCTTAGGCTCAAATACTAGGTATAGAATTCCGTAGGTAGCTCAAACAGTCTGGGGGACTGTTTGAGGAGTAAACCTAGAAACAAGAAAGTTTACTACCGTCCGATATCACCTCAGGTAAGTCTGAAAAGAGATTTGTCTACAAACTCAAAAAGTCTCATAGCGAGACTTTTTTGTATTTTTATTCAATTAGGCTGGTTCTAATCATAAACTCATTTCTAAAACAAGCCCAAGGCTGAACCATCTGCTGCCACGTCCATGTTGAGAGCAGCAGGTGCTTTTGGCAAACCAGGCATGGTCATGACATCACCGGTCAAAGCCACGATAAAGCCAGCACCTAATTTTGGTACAAATTCACGGACAGTAATATCGAAATCAGTCGGTGCCCCCAGCGCAAATGGATCATCTGAAAAACTGTACTGGGTCTTGGCCATACAAACAGGCAATTTATCCCAGCCATTCTTGGCAAATTCGGCCAATTGATTGCGGGCTTTCTTTTCAAAAACGACACCCGTTCCACCGTAAATCTGCGTCACAATCTTGCTGACCTTGGTTGCCAAATCATCGTCAGACTGATAAATGGCTTGGTAGTTAGCCTGCTGTTTTTCAATGGTTGCGACTACCGTTTCAGCCAAAGCAACTCCACCGGCCGCACCGTCTGCCCAGACACTGGCAAGTTCGACAGGAACACCGATTTGACCACACAGTTCTTTGAGTGCAGCGATTTCGTCAGCTGTATCAGTTACAAATTCATTGATGGCAACGACAGCTGGAATACCGTATTTCTGGATATTTTCGACATGGCGCTTGAGATTGGCAAAGCCAGCTTTAACAGCCTCGACATTCTCAGTCGCAAGGTCTGATTTTGCGACACCACCGTGCATCTTCAGAGCTCTCAGCGTGGCAACAATCACCACGGCATCAGGCGATTTTGGCAAATTCGGTGTCTTAATATCCAAGAATTTCTCTGCACCCAAATCTGCTCCAAAACCAGCCTCTGTGACCGTATAATCTGCCAAACGTAGAGCCGTCGTAGTCGCAAGGACTGAGTTACAACCATGGGCAATATTGGCAAAGGGACCACCATGAACCAAAGCGGGCGTACCATAAATGGTTTGAACCAAATTTGGCTTAATCGCATCTTTGAGAATGAGAGTCAGCGCTCCTTCCACCTGCAAATCCCGAACAAAAACAGGTGTACGGTCATAACGATAACCAATGACAATGCTTGCCAAGCGTTCTTTGAGGTCGTCTAGGTCCGTCGCCAAGCAGAGAATGGCCATAATTTCAGAGGCAACCGTAATATCAAAGCCATCTTCACGCGGTACACCGTTCAGCGGTCCACCCAGACCAACTGTGACCTTACGAAGGGCGCGATCATTTAGGTCTACCACCCGTTTCCAAATAATCCGGCGCGGATCCAAGCCCAACTCGTTTCCTTGATGCAAATGATTATCAATCAGAGCAGACAGGGCATTGTTAGCTGTTGTAATGGCGTGCATATCCCCTGTGAAATGCAAATTGATATCTTCCATCGGTAGAACCTGCGCATAGCCACCACCAGCAGCTCCCCCCTTGACACCCATTACAGGTCCAAGCGATGGCTCCCGCAAGGCAATCATGGTTTTCTTGCCAATTTTTGCCAGAGCATCTGCCAATCCAATAGTCACAGTGGACTTGCCTTCTCCAGCTGGAGTTGGGTTGATGGCTGTTACCAAAATTAACTTGCCAAGCTCATTGTCCTTGACTGCATTGATTTTATCAAAAGACAATTTAGCCTTGTATTTTCCGTATAATTCGAGGTCATCAAATCCAATTCCGACCTGCTCAACAATCTCTGTAATCGGCTTGAGTGAAACACTCTGTGCAATTTCAATGTCTGTTTTCATGCTAGCTCCCCTTAGCGAAATCTTTTTTCCAGTATATCACATCCCCTTGGAAAATCGGAAACATTTTTATGAAAAATAGTAAGAGTATTCGGATTTTGTGGCGGACTATCATTCAATAACAGTTATAGTTTGATTCCATTTTAGTAATAGTCTATTGGTCGCGAAAACTTTACGAAAAATGGAAAATTTAGTACAATATGGACATGAAAATCATCATTACATCAGGTGGAACCAGTGAAGTTATTGACCAGGTCAGGGCTATCACCAACCACGCAACAGGTACCTTAGGAAAAATCATTGCCGAACAGGCTCTGGCAAGAGGGCACGAGGTAACTTTGGTGACAACCAAGCAAGCTGTCAAGCCAACATCTCATCCTCATCTGACAATTGTAGAAATCACCAATGTAGAGAGCCTGAAAGAAACTCTTGAACCTCTTGTCAAGACCCACCAAGTCCTCATCCACAGCATGGCCGTTTCCGACTACACACCGGTCTATATGACTGGCTTGGACGAGGTTAGGGAAACAGAGGACATCACCAGCCTGCTGGAGAAGAAAAATACGGAAACCAAGATTTCATCCAAGGCTGACTACCAGGTGCTCTTCTTGAAAAAAACACCCAAAGTTATCTCCCATGTCAAACAATGGAATCCAGGCATCCAGTTGATTGGCTTTAAGTTACTGGTCGACGTGCCCAAGGAAGAACTATTTGCCGTGGCACGAGATAGCATCCAGCGCAACAAAGCAGACTACATCCTGGCCAACGACCTAGCGGACATTACTGCCGACAAACATCTGGGCTACCTGGTGTCTCAGACCGAGGCTATTCCTGCGGAGACTAAGCAGGACATCGCCCAACTCATTTTAAATACCGTTGAAAAGGGGTAAGACTATGGCAAGAATTACGCTTGCGGTGACAGGATCTATTTCCGCCTACAAGGCTGCTGACATCACCAGCCAGCTGACAAAACTCGGTCACTTTGTGACAGTCCTCATGAGCCGCTCTGCTATGGACTTTATCACGCCCTTGACCCTTCAAGCCCTGTCCAAAAATCTGGTCCATACCGACCTCATGCTGGAGGAAAATCCTGCCTCTATCAAGCATATCGATATTGCCAAGGAAACGGACCTTTTCCTGGTGGCCCCTACCTCGGCCAATACTATCGCCAAGCTGGCAAACGGTATGGCAGACAATATGGTGACGGCGACGGCTCTGGCCATCCCTATCGGGGTGCCAAAATTGGTCGCTCCTGCCATGAATACTAATATGTACCTCCACCCAGCCACACAACACAATCTGAAGACCTTGACAAGCTATGGCTATGAAGAAATCAAGCCTCGGGAGGCCCTGCTTGCCTGCGGTGATTTTGGAACTGGGGCCCTGGCTGAGGTTGACATCATCATAGAGAAAGTGAGTAGAATTTTAAGTGAGAAATAAACAGTCCAATCAGGTGGCCATGACAGCCATTTTTATCGCCATTATGATCATTATCGAGGTCATCAGCCAGGCTATTTTTGCCAGTTTCGTACTTCCTGTCAAGCCAACCATTACCCACATCCCTGTCATCATTGCTAGCATCCTCTACGGACCAAAGCTGGGAGCCAAGCTAGGCGGCTTCATGGGCGTCATGTCCATTATCCGAAATTCCATTATCTTATCGCCTATGAGCTATGTCTTTAGCCCCTTGGTGGAAAACGGGAACTTCTACTCTATTCTGATTGCCCTTGTCCCACGAATTTTGATTGGGGTTACGCCTTATTATATCTACAAATGGCTGAGCAATAAGCCTGGACTGGCTATGGCGGGGCTGACTGGTACATTGACCAATACCATTTTTGTCCTGTCCGGTATTTTCATTTTCTTTGGCTCTGTCTACAAGGGCGACATTAAACTGGTCCTAGCAGGCATCGTTTCTATCAACTCCATCACGGAATTGATTGTCTCAGCCCTATTGACCGTAGCCATTGTTCCGATTTTGCAGAAAGTTGTAAAATAAATCTCAGAAAATCATGTGAAAGCATGATTTTTTTTTTTGAAAATGGTATAATGAAAGCGTTTAATAGAAAAAATTTTTTAAGGAGATATCCTATGTCTTATCAAGAAACCTATCAAACTTGGCTAGATGTTGCTGACCTGCCTGACTACCTTCGTCAGGATTTATTGGCCATGGATGAAAAAAGCAAGGAAGATGCCTTCTATACAAATCTTGAATTTGGTACAGCAGGTATGCGTGGCTATATCGGTGCTGGTACCAACCGCATCAATATCTACGTGGTGCGTCAAGCAACCGAAGGTTTGGCAAAATTGGTCGAGTCTAAAGGTGAAGAAGCTAAAAAACGTGGGGTAGCGATTGCTTACGACACTCGCCACTTCTCTCCAGAATTTGCCTTTGAATCCGCACAGGTCTTGGCAGCACATGGCATCAAGTCTTACGTCTTTGAAAGCCTACGCCCAACACCAGAATTGTCCTTTGCTGTCCGCCACTACAATGCCGTTGCAGGTATCATGGTGACTGCCAGCCACAACCCTAAAGAATTCAATGGTTACAAGGTTTACGGCGAAGATGGTGGACAAATGCCACCAGCAGATGCGTCTGCTTTGACGGACTACATCCGTGCTATTGACAATCCATTTGCAGTGGCATTGGCTGACTTGGAAGAAAGCAAGGCTAATGGTCTGATTACGGTTCTCGGTGAAGAGACAGACCGCCTCTACCTGGATGAGCTCAAGTCTATCAATATCAACAAAGACTTGATTGCTGAGCATGGTAAGGACATGAAAATTGTCTACACACCACTTCACGGTACGGGTGAAATGTTGGCTCGCCGTGCCTTGGCTGAAGCTGGCTTTGAGTCTGTGGCAGTTGTCGAAAGCCAAGCAACAGCTGACCCAGACTTCTCAACAGTTGCCTCTCCAAACCCTGAAAGTCAAGCTGCTTTTGCACTTGCCGAAGAACTTGGCCGCGAAGTTGGTGCAGATGTATTGCTAGCAACAGACCCAGATGCTGACCGTGTCGGTGTCGAAGTTCGTCAGGCAGACGGTTCATACTGGAACCTGTCTGGTAACCAAATCGGGGCTATCATTGCTAAGTATGTCCTTGAAGCGCATAAACAAGCAGGTACCCTCCCAGCAAATGCTGCCCTTGCTAAATCGATTGTGTCAACTGAACTGGTAACTAAGATAGCTGAAAGCTACGGCGCAACCATGTTCAACGTCTTGACAGGTTTCAAATTCATCGCTGAGAAAATCCAAGAATTTGAAGAAAAACACAACCATACTTACATGTTTGGTTTTGAAGAAAGCTTTGGTTACTTGATTAAGCCATTCGTGCGCGATAAGGATGCCATTCAAGCCGTTCTGATGGTCGCAGAGATTGCTGCCTACTACCGCTCTCGCGGCATGACCTTGGCAGATGGTATCGACGAAATCTTCAAGGAATACGGTTACTTCGCTGAGAAAACCATATCTGTTACTCTTTCTGGTAAAGACGGTGCCGAGCAAATCAAGGCTATCATGGCTAAGTTCCGTGAGCATGCTCCTGAGCAGTTCAACAAGACTGACATTGCTCTCTTCGAGGACTTCGCTCTGCAAAAGGCTGTCGCTCTTGACGGAACGACAACTGAACTGACAACACCTCCGTCAGATGTGCTCAAGTACACCTTGACAGACGATAGCTGGTTTGCCGTTCGCCCATCAGGTACCGAACCAAAAATCAAATTCTACATCGCAACAGTTGGCGCAACCTTAGGTGAAGCTGAAGAAAAAATCGCCAATATCGAAAAAGAAATTACAGAATTTGTAGGATAGAAATAAGGTCACAGCTGAGCTGTGGCTTTTTCTATGGTTATATTTTAGCAACTAATAAAATCAGTTACGCCACTTCATCCGCTCGATGATTGACCGGATCAATTACTTGTGGTTGGAAGCACCGAAAAACTCAAAAAACGGCTCTATAAGACTGTAGTGGGGAAATCCCCTATAGAGATTATGGAGCCTTTTTGAGTATCAAAAAGTCCCATACGACCTATAATGAAAAGCGACGAAACTCAGATTAGAAAGGGATCGTATGGAATAGATAAACAGTCAGGGAAATGACCGTTTATCCCCGAACCAAGAAATAATAAAGCGAGGATAGTATCACAAACTTACTTGGAACGAAAGACCCCAACATCACTATTTTGGATCATGTGGACTGCACTTCTCACAAAGAAATTCTTGCCAAACTGGATTATTCAGCTATTTTTACAATCATCAACGTTTTCAAGAGCGCAACAACGGCCTTGCCCCTCTTGAAATGAGGAACAAGGCCGTCGCCTAATCTTTTTTTATTTCATTATCCACTTGACGGGGAGCTGTTCAGTCTTAAACGGATTTACGCAGGAGTTAGTTAGCGCTAACTCCTTTTATATTTTTATTATAAACCATTGAACTTGATTTTTCAAGTAAAATACCTGGGACCTTATATGAATGCTAAGAATTGTTTCCTGGGATATGTAGAGGTTTCGTGACCTATATTATACAATCCTAGCTACTTATCACCCATTTTTTCCTGCTCATAAAACGCCTGCAAGGCCTCTTGCCAGCTTGGGATAACAAAGCCTGTTGCCTTGGCCTTGTCCAAATTCATAGTTGAGTTGAATGGACGTTTGGCTTTGGCTGGGAATTGGCTAGAATCTACTGGCAAGACTTTTGTATCAGTATCTTTGAGGATTTCCGTCGCAAAATCAAACCAAGTTGTATCCTCTGTCGCATCATTGGACAAATGGTAATAGCCAAATGCTTGCTTGGTATCCACCAAGTGTACCATAAATTCTGCCAAGGTCCGTGTCCAAGTTGGACGACCATGCTGGTCATTAACAACTGTCAAGGTATCGCGGGTCTGTGCAAGGTTTTTCATGGTAAAGATAAAGTTCTTACCGTAATTTCCAAATACCCAAGCCGTGCGAACAGTGTAGAACTTATCTGCGTATTTCTCAACGGCCTCTTCGCCCAAACGCTTGGTACGGCCGTATTCTGACTGAGGATCTGGCTGGTCATCCACCTGCCACTCCTGACCGATTGGTAAATCACCGTTAAAGACGTAGTCAGTTGAGATATAGACCAATGTTGCGCCATATTTAGCCGCAGCTTTGGCTACATTTTCAGAGCCTGTTACGTTAATCTTGTAGTTGAGTTCCTTGCCCTCATCTTCTGCCATATCAACAGCTGTGTAGGCTGCACAGTGGTAAACGACGGTCGGCTGGACTTTTTCAAAGAAAGCATCTACTTTCTCTGCTTCGGTAATGTCCATCTCTGCCACGTCAGCGGCAACATACTCGACACCACGCTCATCCAAGAGATAACGCAATTCTGTACCCAACTGACCATTTGCACCTGTAATTAAAATCATGTTCGCTCCTCATTTCAAGAAAGGCTAGAGCAGAGCTCAAGCCTAAGATTTTATTTAATAACTTCCTGCGTCTTAGCATATTTGGCTTCGACAGCCTCTTTCTCAGCCTTCCACCAATCTTGATGATTGGTGTACCAATCAATGGTATCCTGCAACCCTTGCTCAAAGTTAGTAAATTCTGGTTCCCAACCAAGCTCATCACGGAGTTTGCTTGCGTCAATGGCATAGCGTAAATCGTGTCCTGCACGGTCAGTCACGTGGTCGTAAGCATCTTTTGGTTGACCCATTTTTTCAAGAATCAATTCAAGCACTTCTTTGTTGTTCTTCTCACCGTCAGCACCGATCAGGTAGGTTTCTCCCATACGGCCTTTTGTCAAGATTGCCCAAACACCAGTCGAGTGGTCATTGGTATGAATCCAGTCACGGACATTTTTACCTTCACCGTAGAGTTTTGGCTTGATACCTGCCAAGATATTGGTGATTTGGCGTGGGATAAATTTCTCGATGTGTTGGTAAGGACCGTAGTTGTTTGAACAGTTTGAAATGGTTGCTTTGACGCCAAAAGAACGCACCCATGCTTTGACAATCAAGTCTGAAGCAGCCTTGGTTGATGAGTAAGGTGATGATGGGTTGTAGTTGGTTTCCGCAGTGAATTTCTCACCTGGACCTTCTCCATGACCTGGCAAGTCTTCACGCAAAGGAAGATCGCCGTAAACTTCATCTGTTGATACATGATGGAAACGGATGTCGTATTTACGAGCCGCTTCAAGCAATGTGTAAGTACCGATAAAGTTGGTATGGATAAATGGGCTCGGATCGTTGAGAGAGTTGTCGTTGTGGCTTTCTGCCGCATAGTGAACGATGGCATCTGCCTTAGCAGCCAATTTGTCAACCAATTCAGCATCTGCAATGTCGCCAACAACAAGCTCCACACGGTCACCAAGAATAGCTTCCAAGTTGGCCTTGTTTCCAGCATAAGTCAATTTATCCAAGACAGTCACATGGACGTCTGGATGGTTATTGTAAACGTAGTGCACAAAGTTTGAGCCAATGAAACCAGCTCCACCAGTTACGATAATATGTTTAAATTGAGACATTTTTTTCTCCGAAAAGTTTTTTTCTTTTTTTGATAGTTTCCTTAGGTAGTGGGGACGCCAGCAACCACCAAGATGTTTCATTACTACACCATGAGCCTAAGGTCTCATGGTTTCCCAGAGGCTGGGCAAAAAGCCCAGCACCGCTTCTCAAAGTTAGTGTCAACATCTCAGCGCAGTGGTTGATTGGCAGATTTGTTCGTGTTTTACACTCCAAATCTGACCTAATCAACTGTGCGGGGGTGGGAAGACGAACTCTTTTTTAACTAGTCGAGTTCTTTCCCACTCCCTTCTCACTACGGCGATGACACACAGAACTGCTCGCTTTTTTTACCTCAAGATTTCCTTCAAGTAAGCAATCTTGGCAAAGTCTTTTTGATTGTTATTTTCTGCTCGGTAGGAATCTTTTGAAGAGGCTTGGTAGATTTTCAGGTATTGTTCAAGTGTCGGTAGGTAATAGCGAGCACCTGCTGTTTCTAGTTCTTCCAAATCTTCTAGCTCTACACCAGCAAATTCAGGCAGTGAATGTAGGCCTCCGAATTCAACAGATAAGCCGTCTTTATGAAATTCATGTTCATGACGGTCAACAAGGACGTAACCTAGTTGGTTCATCATAGAAATCAAGGCGTCCGCCTGATAAATCCTTTCGTCGTCTGGGGCTTCCCAGCCACGCGGATCACTTGGAACATGAATATCTAAATCTCCTGCCTGCCAGTCCCTCCCTGTGCGCCTTTCCAAACCAACTGAGCCCATTAACAAGGGAGTGATTCCTAACTTGTTTAACTGCTCTGCTATTTCCAAAAAGGCTTGAAACATTAGAGGTCCTCTTTTCTCAAAGGCTTGACGTCCTTGAGGAGTGGGTGATTTTTATCTGCTTCTGAAACTTCTGCTTCTTCTAGGTTTTCCCACTGGATGTCAAGGCTCGGGTCAGCGTAGTTGACGAAGGCATACTTAGGCTTGAGCTCCAATGCCCAGTAGTCGTTAACCAAGTAGCTGTAAGCCACGAAATCTGACAAGACTTGGAAACCGTTGGCCACTCCGCGCGGAACGAAGATACCTTTTGAAGCATCGATAACGGTTTGGTAGGTGTTGCCGAAGGTTTCGCCTTCACGAAGATCGACCCAAGTTCCCAAAACCTTACCGCCGTCCGCTACGGAGATATATTTATCCCAAGGCTCTGCGTGAAGACCACGAAGAACGTTTTTGCGAGAGAAGGAAACATTATTTTGTAATTTCCCTTCTGCAAAGAAGCTTTCAGGGAAGCCGAGAGGCAACATTTTTTCCTTTTGGAAGTTCTCCTTAAACCAGCCACGGTTGTCACCATGAACAGGAATGTCGAATTCTAACATTCCAGGAATAGCTTCAACTGGGCGAGCTGCTAGTGTTTTACCGAAAAAGTTTTCTGTCATTAGGCTTCTCCAATCAAACGGAGCAAGTATTGTCCGTATTCATTTTTCTTAAGGGGTTGCGCCAATTCATGTACTTGTTCTTTTGTAATGTAGCCCATGCGGTAGGCAATTTCTTCCAAGTTCGCAACTTGAACATTTTGCAAGCGTTGAACCGTTTCGATGTACTGCGCAGCTTCCAAGAGGCTTTCATGCGTACCTGTATCCAACCAAGCAAATCCACGTCCCATGAGTTCCACAGACAAGTCGCCACGTTCAAGGTAGGCCTTGTTGACATCTGTAATTTCCAACTCGCCACGAGGTGATGGTTTAATATTTTTCGCGATTTCCACAACATCATTGTCATAGAAGTAGAGTCCAGTAACCGCAAAGTTTGATTTGGGAACCTCTGGTTTTTCTTCGATAGAAATGGCGTTCATGTCTGCGTCAAATTCTACCACTCCAAAGCGTTCTGGGTCCTTGACTTGATATCCAAAGACTGTCGCACCTTTTTCCTTGCTGGCTGCCCGTTGGAGCATCTTGGTCAGGCCATTTCCGTGATAAATGTTGTCACCGAGAATCAGGGCAACATTGTCATTGCCGATAAATTCTTCACCGATGATAAAGGCTTGCGCAAGTCCATCTGGACTTGGCTGCTCTGCATATTCCAAAGAAATACCCAGCTCAGAACCGTCACCCAACATATCCTTGAAGCGTGGAAGATCCTGCGGCGTGGAAATGACTAAAATCTCCTTAATCCCAGCCAACATCAAGGTTGACAACGGGTAGTAAATCATAGGTTTGTCGTAAATGGGCATGAGCTGTTTGGAAGCTGCACGCGTCAGCGGATAGAGGCGAGTGCCTGAACCACCGGCTAAAATAATACCTTTCATAGTCTTACCTTCCTGCGTATAATATCAGTCCATTATACCATATTTTCAGCGTTTTTGTCATAAGGAAAAAGCCTCCGAAGAGACTTTCAAGTTTATCCAAGAGCCACGTCCAGAATCATCATGATGATGAAACCAGCCATGAGGCCCAGCGTTGCAATATCCGTATTTCCATTAGTCTGGGACTCCGGAATGAGCTCCTCGACCACGACGAAAATCATAGCACCGGCCGCAAAAGATAGGGCATAGGGTAAAATCGGTGTCATGTAGGTCACCGCCACCGCTCCAATCACAGCAGCAATAGGCTCAACAATGGCCGACATAGACCCCCAGAAAAAGGCCTTACTTCGAGTCGCACCGTCTGTCCGAATAGGGATAGCCAGGGCTGCTCCCTCAGGAATATTTTGCAGACCGATACCGACTGCTAACCCAATAGCACCTGCAAGGGCAGCAGGACTAAAGTTCGACGCTAGAGCACCAAAGGTTACCCCGACCGCCAGCCCTTCAGGGATATTGTGGATGGTTATGGCCAAAAATAGCAGAGCTGTTTTAGACAGATTTTTCCTGTCCTCCTCACCCCCACCTTCGGCCTGAGATTTGTCGTGCCCCAGGTGCAAATGTGGCACCAGAGCATCGACCAAGCGTAAAAAGATGCCTCCAAAAGCAAAACCAAGAGCTGCAGGCACCCAAGCCCAGGCGCCATAGGTCTCCTCCGCATAGCTAATCGAAGGAGCTAAGAGAGACCAAAACGAGGCCGCAATCATCACTCCAGCTGCGAAGCCCAACATGGTATCCAAGAGCCTCCGACTAATCGTTTTAAAGAAAAAAACAACCGCTGACCCTAAAATAGTACAGGACCAGGTAAAGAGCCCTCCCAACAAGGCCTGTACAACAACTGATTGTTCCATAAACCAGGTCATAGAAGAACCAACTTTCTAAATCAATATCTTAAGTTCCTATAGCATACCCCAAATTCAGAAGAATTGCAAGCTCAGATAGTTTGGATAAGTTTTGGAACCGAAAATTGAGCAAAGGTTGTTGCCACTGCCTTCAACCTGGCCCTCGCTCACTAGTATCTTTCTATTTTGGTTAAAAAAAGCACCACTAGGGTGCCAAGCATAATTTTTACAAATGTCGAAAGGGATTGGTCGACACGGTTGAAGGCAAGATTTCCACATCCCAGCCGTTTTCAGCCTTCCAGTTCTCTAGCAAATTAGCGATTTTCTTAATAAAGAGCACCTCAATGTGATGACCTGGGTCAATGGCCAAGAGGCCCTGGGTCAGCATGTCCTGACCAGTGTGATAGTAAATATCACCAGTGATATAGACATCCGCATCCTTCGCAATCGCATCCTGATAGAAGGAACCGCCACTACCGCCACAAATAGCCACTCGACTAACATATTGCTGGACTTGATGACCATAGGTAACCAGGCGAACCGCATCCAGACCAAAGACGGACTTAACCTTCACTGCCAGCTCCTCCAAGGTCTGCTCTGCTATGGTACCCACACGACCAATACCTTGACCCTCAACAGTCTCATGAAGAACGGTCGTCTCCTCTATCCCCAAGAGTTCACAGAACCAGTCGTTCAGACCACCCTCGACCACATCAATGTCTGTGTGGCTGACATAGACCGCAATATCGTGCTTGATCAAATTCAGATAAATCTGATTTTCCAGCTTATCCGCCACCAAATCCTTAATCGGACGGAAAATAGGGGCATGCTTGACAATAATCAAATCCACCTGCTTGTCAATGGCCTCTGCCACTGTCGTTTCACGAATATCCAGGGCCACCATGACCCGCTTGATATCCTTTTTCAGCGTCCCGATTTGCAGACCGCTGACATCCCCTTCCATGGCTAGATGGGGCGGACAAAAGGCTTGATAACGTGCGATGAGTTGACTAGCTAACATGCAAAACCTCCTTGATGTGATTGATTTTTTGGGAAATGGCAGAGCGGTCATCCTGTCTTTCCAGGGGCACTTGTTCCAGGGCATAAGTGAGCTTATCCAGCTCCTTCAACCACTTATTAACAAAGACAGCTGACTGCTGCTCCAACAAATAAGGTCCAAATCGCTCTTCTGTTGCAGACAAGCTCATCTTTCCTGGCTCCGCTACTAGGATTTCATAGAGTTTGTCATTTTCTTCCAAGATTTCCTCCGCAACAAGCTGAAAATCATGGGCGACCAGCCAACGACGGACATCATCTTCACGGTTGTTGGGCTGCAAAACCAATCGCTCAACGCCTGCTAACTTATCCTGACCGGCCTCCAAGATGTCGGCGATGAGCCTACCGCCCATGCCTGCGATAGTCACAGCAGTAATCTGGTCAACAGCTTCTACGGCCGCCAGCCCATTGGCCAAACGAACCAAAATCCTGTCCGTCTGTCCCGCCTGCTCAACGTTTTGAAGGGCAGACTGATAGGGGCCCTGGACCACTTCTCCTGCCACGGCGAAGTCAATCCTGCCCTGCTCCACCAAAAAAAGAGGGAGATAAGCATGATCACTCCCTACATCGACTAAGCGTGCTCCGGTTGGCACGAAAGATGCGACTGTTTCCAGCCGTTTTGATAATTTTGTTTCCATTTTACTCTTTCCAGAGATCCATGGCCGCCAGAAAATCGCTGGATGCAGTGACATTCTTGGGCGATGGCAAATCTCTTTCTGCATTTTTTGCCTCTACTTGAGCGACGGTAGTAATGCCCTCCCGACGCCAGTTACGCAGAATAGCTTGAATATATTTCCAGTTGGTCTTATTGTTGAATACGGCCTCTTTGAGGGCTGCTCGAATGAGCTCAACGGAGGTCTTGTCCTCTTCAATCGTCTTCTGCAAATCCTCAATCTCAAAAGGCGATAGGAGACGGCCAAGTTCTCGCTCAAAATCTCCCACAATGGTCTTCAAATCATTAGCAGGAGCAAGAATCTCTACAGCAGATTCCTTAGGCGCAGCAAACAATCCATCCAGCTTTTCCAGGGCTGGGGCTGCATCAAAAATCATCTCAATCTCACCATCTAAGATAATGGTTTTCATCTCCAGCAAGCCTGAATCCTGCAGCTGTTCAATGGCCCGATTTACCTCGGCCACCGTAGCACCAATGGCCTGAGCGATGTCGCTTGGGGCAAGGGTTTCTAATTTACTGGTATTTTGAAAATAGAAAAACTGCCAAACCAAAAAAGTCTGTGATGAGGGAAATATATCCTTAAAATGAAATAGTAAGGCAGAAGGCAGGACCACGTGGCCCTGCTGAAATTGCTGTGAATAATTCATACTTCCTCTTTATAAACTCGCTGAAAGAGCTGATAATTCTGCGTGATTCCAGTCATAAGGTGTTTCTTGATAGACCGCATAGTTGACCCAGTTTGTAAAGAATTGTGCTGCTGGCAAATTCCAAGACAGAGCTGGTCTGCTGGTCGGATCATCGTTTTTGAAATAATTCTCTGGCACATGGGGATTTTTCCCAGCCAGGCAATCTCGCTCATATTCCTTAGCCAGGGTGTCACGGTCGTACTCCAAATGACCAAAACTATAGACTTCGCGCAAGTCCTTGCTGGCTAGAATAGACAGGCCGACATCTGCTCCTTGGGATAGAATTTCCAGCTGTCCCAAATGAGCAATATCTTCCGCCTTGACCTCAGTATAGCGGGAATGAGGTGAGCGAAACTCATCATCAAATCCACGCATGAGGGGATTGTTTGCCCCTACTACTTCTTGGCAATAGACGCCGGACAATTTGCGATCCATCTGGTATTTTTCGACACCGTAGCGGGCGTACAGTCCAGCCTGTGCCCCCCAACAAATATGCAAGGTTGAGTAGACATTAGTCCTGGACCAGTCGAAAACCTGGACCAGTTCCTGCCAATAGTCCACTTCCTCAAATGGTAAATTTTCTACTGGAGCACCAGTGACGATGAGCCCGTCAAAATAGCTATCCTTGACCTCTTCAAAGGTCTTGTAAAATTGGTCCAAGTGGTCAGCATGAGTATTCTTGGATTCATGACTGACCATGTGCAGAAATTCCACTTCAAGCTGCAGGGGCGTATTGGCCAAAAGACGGAGCAACTGGGTCTCCGTCACAATTTTTTGGGGCATAAGATTAAGAATTAAAATCTTTATCGGACGGATGTCCTGATGGCTAGCTCGGTCGCTATCCATGACAAAGATATTCTCTTGTCTCAAAATATCTACTGCTGGTAAGGATTTTTCAATCTTGATTGGCATGGGCAACCTCCTAATTATCTTATTATCTATTATAAAGCAGGTGTCCAGACAAATCAAATAGCTTAAAATTAGTATCAGTTATAGATTATAACTATACCCTTGATAGATAATCTTAATAATGCATCAAAACCTTATAGTCGTAGTCGCCGATAGCTTCTCGGCCTTTGAGGTCATCTAACTCAATCAAGAAGGCACATCCAGCAACAATTCCACCCAATTTTTCAATCATTTCGATTGTTGCTTTGACCGTACCACCAGTAGCCAACAGGTCGTCTACAATCAGGACACGTTGACCAGGTTTGATAGCATCTGCATGCATAGTCAAGGTATCCACACCGTATTCTTTTTCATAGTCAGCCGAAATCACTTCGCGTGGCAATTTCCCTGGCTTACGAACTGGTGCAAATCCGATACCCAATTCAAAAGCAACAGGACAACCTACGATAA
Source organism: Streptococcus sp. A25 (assembly GCF_043674095.1). NCBI lineage: Bacteria > Bacillati > Bacillota > Bacilli > Lactobacillales > Streptococcaceae > Streptococcus > Streptococcus sp. A25. Next base: position 86,710 of record NZ_JBIMJO010000001.1, on the reverse strand, counting down.
ATCCACGCGCCTCAGGACCAACAATCATATCAATATCCTTGCTAACAGCATACTGCACAATCTCACGAACAGCATAGCTGTAGGCATTTCCATCAGCCATCAAGGGGCTAATATCACGGAATTCGATACCCTCTTTTGGATAGTCAGGAATAGTTGCGATGTAATCTTTTAAGTTCATGTTTTTCTCACTTTTTAAAAATAATTTTACTCTTTATTATACCATGATTTTATCTTTTGGCATAATCTAAATCCTATGTCTCTGGAAAATTCCTTTCGCAGTTTAGCTACCCGGGCTGCTCTGCTATTTCCCCCAGAGGAAAATATTCCCTGCCGGTTGAAATAGGAATGGTCCCAGCCCACCTTGGACTTGCGCAGTTGGAACCAGTAAATTCGAACCGGAGACAGATAAGCCCCTGCCTTGGAACGGAGGATTTTCTTACGGTAGACAGGGTCGTGGGGACCAACCGGTTTCATGTCCAGCTGGTAGTGCCTACGATTATTGGCCCTGGCATAGTTAAAGGAGGCACCGTTGACCTGACCATTTAAGGTCGGAGTCTCATCCAAAATCAAGGCAAAGTTCCCCTTTTCATCCAAAATAAACTCGCTGTGAAAATGGATGAGGACCTTGATGTTGAGGGGCAGGCTCTGTGTTAATTTTTCTCTGCGAAAGAGTTGCTTGTTGTGGAGGCGGGCAGATTGCCGCAGCTGGTAACTCCGGCGTGGCAAAGTAGACAGATAGCTAGTCAAGGCCTGCCAGTCTGATTTCCCCTGCCCGTAGTGCCTGCGGACCCAATCCGCCTGCTGGTAGGAAATCAAGTAACGGAGCTGGTGAACCTGCTTAGGTAGGCTCTCATCAGGGTAAGCTAAGTCAACTAGCCGAGCAAACTCCCGCCAAAAGGCATGATGCGGAGGCAGATTTTGGTCCATCTGTCCCATTAACCAGGTCAGGTGCTTCTGCTCCAATTCCTCTGGAAATTCAAGACTGGCAATAATCTGGTCCACCAACTGAGCAGAGCTTGCCTGGTCCAAGTTTCTTCTCATTTCCTTCAAAGTCTCCGCACAGGCTTGGCTGGCAAAGGTCAACTGGTCTAGTCTCTTAGCTTGAAGAGGAATGCTACAGGTCCGACACTTACGCCAGGGTAAGAAGGGCAGACAGATAAGGACTGCCAATAATAAGACCTGCCAGATCATGATGAACTACACAGCCAATCATATATTTCTTGGACCGTTCCCAGGGCAAAAAGCTCCTGCTGGACGACCGTTTTCTTCAGGTCTTGGTAAATCTGACTGTCCGAAATCTCCCGCTTCTGGGCATCCTTATTAACCCTCATCACCCCATCTGAAATGGTGACAAACTCCAATTCCTGGAAAATCTGAATCATCTTGACCAGCAAGCTGTCCTTAATTTTCAGATAAGCAGCCAAATCCTTGAGTTTATAACGCACATCAAACTCATCAAACTGGTAAATGGTCTTATAGAGCTTGGCAAATTGCTCCCGACTCCCGTATCCATCCAAATAATAGGGCTTGGCTATCTCATTTTTGAAGTAGATAGCCTCGAATTGATGTTCTTGGAAATAGCTGCGCAGACTTTCTAAATCCTCTGGCAAACTAGCTAGAGCAATGACAGGCGAACTCGTCTGCTCTACCATGTCCACCAGAGGAATGCCAGCAGGAATCGGATGCTGTTTACTGCGAATGTTATAGAGCTGAACACCGTCCACACGCGCGTCCACCAGCATGAGCTGCAGGCTGGTATTGCCATTCCATTTGTTGACAGAAAGGGTCACAGCCAGCTCCAGATCCTTGGCCTGAGAAAATTCCAGAGCCAGATTGCCCTTGCCAAAGGCAACGACGTCAAATCCGGCTGCTCCCTTACTGATCCGGAGCTTGAGGTGGGCATTGTTTTGCCCCATAGTCCGGGCAGACTCAACCTGAAAATCCTTGACATAAAAGACCGGTTTTTTGTTGTCCATGCCGTAGGGAGCCAGCTTGTCAAAGGATTTTAAAGTATCCAGGGTCAATTCCTCTAGGTCAATCTCCTCATCAATAACCAGTGCAGATTTCTGAGACAAGTCCAGTTTATTCTCTTCGATAAAGGCCGCTAAAGTGTCCGCCAGCTGGTCTAATTTATCCACTTCCAGCGTCATGCCAGCAGCTCCAGCGTGACCGCCAAAGGCGATAAAGAGGTCCTGGTGGTCCTTGAGGGCTTGGAAAATATCAACAGCCTCCGGTGACCGGGCAGAGCCCTTGGCCCGCCCTTCCTCAATGGACAGGACAATGACCAGCTGGCCCAGCTCTTCCAAGAGACGGCCTGCAACGATCCCCAGCACACCAGGATTCCAGCCTTCCTTGGCTAGAACCTGTACAGGCCGACTGGTATCTAGCATGGTCTTGGCCTCATCATAAATAGCCTGGACAATATCCTTGCGTTCCACATTTTTAGCATCAATCATGAGGGCAATTTCATGGGCCTCTTCATCGTCAAAGCCAGTCAAGAGTTCAAGGGCTGGATTGGGGTCATCCAGGCGGCCCAGGGCATTGAGGCGGGGGGCAATTTGAAAACCGACCGTTTCTTCATCAAGGCCATCGAGCTCAATCCCAGCAATCTTCATCAATTCTTGTAGGCCAGCCCGCTCAGTTTGTTTGAGCAGAGAAAGGCCGTATTTGACCATAACCCTATTTTCATCGGTCAGGCTGACCATATCGGCTATGGTTCCAATTGCGACTAGGTCCAATAGGTCTGCATGAACCGTCTCCAAAAGAGCGCATGCCAATTTGAAGGCGACGCCACAGCCAGCTAGGTGCTTAAAGGGATAGTTGCCTTCGGGATGCTCTGGATGAACAATGGCATAAGCAGCCGGTAAAGTCGCCTGAAGGGAATGGTGGTCCGTCACAATCACATCAACACCCATCTCTTGGGCATAGGCAATAGCTTCATGACCCGCTACGCCATTGTCAACCGTAACAATGAGAGAAATCCCCTGCTGCTCAATGAAATACTTGTAGACAGACTGGTTGGGGCCGTAACCATCGGTAAAGCGGTTGGGCAGGTAGACCTGGACCTCCGCCCCTAGCTCCTCCAAGGTCTCCTTCAAAATCGAAGCCGATGTCATGCCGTCCGCATCGTAATCACCATAGATCAGAATCTGCTCGTAGTCCTCAATGGCCCGACGAATCCGCTCAACGGCCTTGTCCATGTCATGCAGTAGATAAGGATCATGCAGGTCTTCAAGGCTGGGCTGCAAAAATTTCTGCAAATCCTCCCTTGTCTGGATGCCCCGCTCGTAAAGGAGCTTGGCTGCGATAGGGTCCAACCCTTCTTTCTTTGCCAATTTGACAAATGTTTCATCAGAAAAACTGGGCATCAATTGCCAGTCATATTGTGGTTTAATCACACTTTTTTCTCCTTAGCATCTATCTTTCCATTATACCATGTTCAAAGGAAAAAACGACAGGGAAAATCTGTCGTTTTCTATAATAAGGGGGCAATAATGCGCATAATGGCTCCGGCCAGTCGTTTGTTCCACGAATAGGTTTTGATAAAGGGCAGGAGCTTGATTTGCTGGGATTTCTTGAAGGACTGGTCAAAGTCTTCCTTGATTGCTGCTAGAACACCTGAATGGTTGTAGATATAAAGACCACACTCGAAGTTTAGATAGAAAGAACGGAAATCCATGTTGACCGTCCCCACCGTTGCCTTTTTGTCATCCACAAGGACCACCTTGGAATGGACAAAACCTGGCTGGTATTCGTAAATTTCGATGCCTGATTCTAGGTAGGTCGGAAAATCTGTCCGAGCAGCCAACATGGCTGATTTTTTATCATAGATATGAGGCAGGAGTAACTTGACCTTGACGCCGCGTTTGGCCGCGTAGGTTAGATTGTCAATCATCTCGTCATCCAAGACCAGGTAGGGCGTCATGATGTAAATGTAATCTGTCGCAGACTGAATCATGTCCAGATAGACACGCTTGGCCACCTCATCTCCATCAAAGGGATTTTCTCCGTAGGGCAGGAAGAAACCTTCGCCATCAACGGTCTCTGTCTCCAAGTCCTTGTGGGATTTGAGGTACTTGAGGTCCTCAGTCTCCTCTTTTTCGTCATAGTTCCACATCTGCAGGAACATGAGGGTAAAGTTGGCAACCGCCTCCCCCCTAATCATGATAGCAGCATCCTTCCAGTAGCCAAACCGAACGATTTTATTGATATATTCGTCCGCAATATTGACCCCACCTGTAAAGGCGACTGCTCCGTCAATGATGGCAATTTTGCGGTGGTCGCGGTTGTTTTGAATAGTGGAAAGGGCCGGGATAATCTGTGAGAATACCTTGGCCTTGATTCCAAAGGTCCGCAGCTGCTTATAGTAGGAATAGGGCAGATTGGTCAGAGAATTGGTCCCGTCGTACATAAAGCGCACTTCCACTCCCTGCTCTGCTTTTTCCTTCAAAACAGCCAGAATAGAGTCCCACATATAGCCCTGGTCCACAATGAAGTATTCCATAAAAATGTAGTTTTCTGCCTTTTTCAATTCCTCCAAAAGAGCTTCAAACTTGGCCTCTCCACTGGAAAAATACACCGCATCCGTATTAGTATGCAGGGCATAACCGACATGGCCACTCATATAGTTGGCTAGCTTGAGCTGCTCCTTATCCTCCTTGGCCAGTGCCTTCATGACCTTGTCAGAAGTGCTGGAGAATTCGCGCAAGCGCTCAGCCTGTTTATAGAAATTCTTCCGATAACGCTTCGTTTCAATATTGGATTGGAGAATGAAATAAAAGAGGGCTCCAAAAATGGGAATGCCACTGACAAATATAATCCAGGTCAGCTTAAAACTAGTATTCATTGGACGATTGATAATGGAAATGGCCACCAGAACAGAAAAAATCTGCATAATGGACCAAAATGCCGGCATATAATTGGTCGCCTCAACCACAAACCAAAAAATCAGAAAGACCGTCAGAGCAAGCAGGCTAATGACAATAAAAGTCCTCGAATAAATAATCTTCCACAGTTTTTCCATAGTCGTCTCCTAAATCTTTATACCAGTATATCACAAATCCCCTAGATTGAAAATACGAAGGGAAAAGAAGGACTGACTGACTTACCCAGCCTGACCAGATGTTGGCCAAGTTAAAAGAAACTTTGACTACAAGCTACCGAAGTATTCTTGGACATACCATCGAAATTCCAGAAACCAACCAAGAATCCTTTAAAGCCGGATTCTATGCTGTCCTCAGGGGCATCAACCACATGGCCAGCAAGCCTGATAATTTGATAAACATGCGCCTCACCTTCTATTCACGCGGTGTGAATAAGGTAGAAGATCCAAAGGCTGTGGCAGAACTGGTCGGACCAGACGGAGAAGTCGTAGGTCGTATTAAGAATGATCAACCAAAATTCTTCCCTGACTATTATGACATCCCAATGTCTCTGGAATAGAATAATGACATGGAAGAAGCCTTTAAAATGATTGACTACTTCAAGCGCAACGGCGTCCTTGTCACCGAGCTGACAGAGAATGCCGGTCCATTTAACAAGGGCGACTTGGTGGTAGATATGGCACAAGCCAAGCGTGGATTTGCCAACCACGTCCTCTACACTGGTTAAGATGAGTCCAAATGGGGGGCTATGTATGCTGAATTGGTCGTGAATTTCCCTGATATGAGAGGCTTTAAGGCGATGGCTGTCTTTGAAGAAAATCTCTTTGACGGCAAACTTGGAAGCATTACCTGGACCAAGGCCGCACGGACAAGCGACATCGACTACAAGACACCGTACTACATTGTGGCCAATACTTCCGAGTCAGCAGTCAAGGCCATCAACCAGGCGATTAAGCAAGGTCAAAAAGTCTACTTGACAGAAGCCAGCTACATTATCAAAACCAATCAATTTGTTCAACTATTGGACCAATATGCCCTCTATGGTGAACACCTCTACAAGCAACCTGTAGGCACAGAATTGAAAGCTATTAAGGTCTACGCTCCTTCACACAGCTATAGATGGGCTGGAGATTTTGCCATCCGCGCCAACACCGCCTTGGTAGTGGAACGCAGGGGATTTGAAACCGTTGAAACTCCTGATGAAGCTGATGCAATCATCCTGGAATCCGAACAATTTGATGCCAGCATGTTTGGGCAGAAACCAGTCATTGTTGTCGGTGGTGCGGCTGTGCAGAAACTGGAAGAATTAGGTATTATAGAAGGCTTTAATGCAGAAATGTTTGATGGTGGTTATGACTTTGAAGGACTAATGAAGACAGTCGTTGACGATAGTGACCCTCTGACAAGCGGATATGCCATGAACGACCTCTTCTATTCCAATTCTGGTAACTGGATTGAGGGTATTCCAGAAGGCTTCCGAGCCCTGGTTAAAATTGCTGACCAAGATTATTATATCGCTGGCTGGTGGCCTGGTCATGAGGGACTGGCTAGCAAGACTGTCGCTATAGCTGGCATGTATCAAGACCAATCTATCTTTATCTATGCAGGAATCCAACCAACAAGGTTCACCCTGTTCATTTCTTCCGCTGGGTGTCAAATGGCCTCTTCGGTAGCCAATTGGCAACTCTTGAAGACCTACCTCCAGTAGAAATTCTAGTTCCTCAGCCAAAACCAACTAGTCCATACCAAGCCGATGATGCGCCCGCTCATCCTCTCTACCTATGCCTGTGACTATTCGTTTTGATAAAGCTGAAAGCAAGGAACCTTCTAGTCAACATGAAAACGAAGAAACTAGCTTGCCGAAAACAGGATCAGAGTTCAACTATTTCGCTACAGCACTGGGTAGCGTCTTATTAGTGGCTAGTTTCTATCGGAAAAAGCAACACTAAGTTGGTCACCGATTTTCACCTGGAGACAATAAAAAAATAGACCCCCAATTTTAGAAGCTGTGAATACAAGTTCTAAGATTGAAGTGCCTATATATGCAGTCTTGTCTACTGCTAAGGGACAAGGCTGCTTTTATTTACGTCAATTCATTAAAATCCCAGACATCATCAACCCAGCCTTCATAGAAATCAGGCTCGTGGCAGACCATGAGAATTGAGCCCTTGTAGGCTTGAAGGGCACGTTTGAGTTCGTCCTTGGCATCCACATCCAAGTGGTTGGTCGGCTCGTCAAGAACCAAGACATTATTTTCACGGTTCATAAGCAAACAGAAGCGAACTTTGGCCTGCTCACCACCTGAAAGAACTTGAATCTGGCTTTCGATATGCTTGGAAGTCAGACCACAGCGAGCCAAGGCTGCCCGTACTTCTGCCTGATTAAGGGCTGGAAAGGCATCCCAAACGGCTTCAAGCGGAGTCTGACGATTGCCACCAGCTACTTCTTGCTCGAAATAACCCACTTCCAGGTACTCGCCGCGATCGACTGAGCCGCCCAGAGGCTGGATAACACCCAACAAGCTCTTGAGCAGGGTCGATTTCCCGATACCATTGGCACCGACAATAGCAATTTTCTGATTGCGCTCGAAGGTCAGATTAAGCGGCTTGCGGGTCAAAACACGGTCATAGCCAATTTCCAAATCAGTCGTCTGGAAGATAAAACGACTTGGCGTCCGAGCCATTTTGAAATCAAAGCTCGGTTTTGGTTTTTCAGCTTGGAGCTCGATAATTTCCATCTTGTCCAATTTCTTCTGGCGGGACATGGCCATATTCCGTGTGGCCACACGGGCCTTATTGCGGTTTACAAAATCCTGCAAATCTGCAATTTCCTTCTGCTGGCGCTCGTAAGCTGCTTCTAATTGGGCCCGTTTCATAGCATGAACTTCCTGGAACTGGTAATAGTCACCTGAATAGCGGGTCAACTGCTGATTTTCCACATGGTAGACGATGTTAATCACGTCATTTAAAAATGGAATATCATGGGAAATGAGGACAAAGGCATTCTCATAATTTTGTAAGTAACGCTTGAGCCACTCGATATGCTCGGCATCCAGATAGTTGGTCGGCTCATCCAAAAGCAAGATGTCTGGCTTTTCCAAAAGCAATTTAGCCAAAAGAATCTTGGTCCGCTGGCCACCAGAAAGTTCAGTCACATCCTTGTCCATACCATAGTCCATGACACCAAGAGCACGCGCTACTTCGTCAATTTTTGCGTCCAGCGTATAGAAATCACGACTTTCCAGACGGTCTTGGAGCTCCCCGACTTCCTCCATGAGGGCATCCATATCGGCTCCCTCATCCGCCATGGACATGTAGATATCATTGATACGCGCCTCTGTCTTGAAGAGTTCATCAAAGGCTGTCCGCAAGACATCACGGACCGAACTACCTTTTTCTAGCTTGGCATGCTGATCCAAATAGCCTGCGGTCACATAACGAGACCATTCAACCTTACCTTCATCTGGCTGCAATTGACCTGTCACGATGGACATGAAGGTCGATTTCCCTTCACCATTGGCACCGACAAGACCGATATGTTCCCCTTTCAAGAGACGGAAGGAGACATTCTCAAAAATGGCGCGATCACCAAACCCATGACTTAAATTCTTTACTTCTAAAATACTCATAATTTCCTCACAAAAGAGGCTGGAAATCCTTCCAGTCTCTGTCTCATTTCTTAATCCAAACCGATCTCAGCACGGACCACATCAGCAATGGTGTCCACGTAGTAATCGACTTCAGCATCCGTTGGTGCTTCTGCCATGACACGCAAGAGGGGCTCGGTGCCACTTGGGCGAACCAAGATACGACCGTTGCCAGCCATTTCTGCTTCCATTTTTTCAATGATAGCTGCAATAGCAGGCACTTCCATTGCCTTGTCCTTCATGCTGTTTTCCACACGGATATTGACCAATTTTTGTGGGTAAATGGTCACTTCTGCTGCCAATTCTGACAACTTCTTACCAGTTTCTTTCATGATTTTGGTCAATTGCACAGCGGTCAACTGGCCGTCGCCTGTGGTGTTATAATCCATCAGAATCACATGTCCTGATTGCTCACCACCGACATTGTAGCCACCATTACGCATTTCTTCCACCACATAACGGTCACCAACTGCGGTCACAGCTTTTTCAATACCTTCACGATCCAAGGCCTTATGGAAACCGAGGTTGGACATGACAGTTGTGACAATGGTGTTTTTAGCAAGAAGTCCCTTGTCTGCTAGGTACTTGCCGACGATATACATGATTCGGTCGCCGTCAACCAAGTCACCATTTTCATCGACAGCAATCAAGCGGTCGCTGTCACCGTCAAAAGCAAGACCGATTTGGCTACCCGATTCCTTGACCAATTCCTGTAATTTTTCTGGATGTGTTGAGCCAACGCCCTCGTTGATATTCAATCCGTCTGGATGTTCTGCCATAACTGTCAATTCAGCACCCAGATCTGCAAAAACTTGGCGGGCACTGGTTGCAGCTGCACCATTGGCTGTATCCAAAGCAACTTTCATCCCTTCCAATTCCAAGCCTGTTGACACCAGGAATTGCTGGTATTTACGCAAGCCTTCTGGATAATCTACCACATCACCCAAACCTTGGGCAGACGGGCGCGGAAGTGTGTCCTCTTCAGCATCCAAGAGTGCTTCAATTTCTGCTTCCAAGGCATCGTCCAATTTGAAACCGTCACCCGCAAAGAACTTAATTCCGTTATCTTGAGCAGGGTTGTGGCTGGCAGAAATCATGACACCAGCGCTAGCTTTTTCCGTCCGAACCAAATAAGCCACACCTGGAGTTGCCAAAACGCCTAACTTGTATACATGAATACCGACTGAGAGAAGGCCGGCAACCAAAGCCGCCTCCAACATCTGTCCAGAAATACGCGTATCACGCGCCACAAAGACACGTGGCGTATCCGTTTCGTGTTGACTGAGAACATAGCCACCAAAACGACCCAACTTGAAAGCCAATTCTGGCGTCAATTCTACGTTTGCTTCACCACGGACACCGTCCGTACCAAAATATTTACCCATTTTTCAATTTCCTCAATATGTATTTGATTTATTTCATTTCTTTTACAGTTACTTGAATATTTGTAGTTCGTTCTGACAAAACAACCGGCAATACATTGCCGTCGGCGTCAACAGCCTGAATGGTTGCCTTACCACTGTAGTCCTTGTCAAGCTCTGCCAAGTCCATGACCACTGCTTCTATGTGGTCGATTTGTGCCAAGGTATCGGCATCAGACGTGACCTTAACCGAGTCTAGGGTCACAGACACCTTGTCTATAGCATAACCTGTTTTGAGCTGATTGCTATAAACCTTTCCTTCAACTGTATAACTCCGGCTAACCTTGTAGCCAATTTTCACCTTCATCTCAGCCGGAGAAAGAGTGGCATTCAAACCAGAAGGCAGGTTGGTCACCTGCAGCTCTACCGCCCGTTGACCAATCTCAAGATTATTTAAATCTGCTGTTACATGGAAGGTCCTGGTTAGTGGATCAGATTCCCGTTGCAAAATAACCCGGTCTGAGCCAGTCAACTCTACCGTCACACTGGGTGAAAAGCCTGAAATAAAATATTTATCACTGTCATAGCTAATATCAATCGGCACATTGGCTAGTGTATAAGTGTAGGTTTCTGACTCTTTCTGCGTTGTTGCACTAGTAGCAACTAAATTATTCTTATAATTGGTCGTGGTAGCATAGAAGAAGAGCAACAAAGACAGGAGAATAGACAGGACCAAATGTCCAATTTGCTTATATTTTTCGTGCATCATCGTCCACCTAACCTCCTCAACCAAGATTTTTTGGCCACAACCGTCGGCACAAATAGGTCACGCAATTCCTGCTCAAATTCTTCCAGGCTCAGATTATGCCTGAAAATACCATTATGGGCCGTCGAGATGCCACCTGTTTCCTCTGAAACCACGAAAACAAAGGCATCAGAAGCCTCTGAAAGACCGATAGCAGCCCTGTGTCGCGTACCAAATTCTTTTGAAATACCCGCACTTTCCGTCAATGGCAAGTAGGCACATGCCACAGCTACCTTTTCGTCTTTAATAATGACAGCACCGTCATGCAGAGGGGTATTGGGAATAAAGATATTGATGAGCAATTCCCGCGAAACATCCGCATCCAGAGGAATGCCTGTTGACTTGTACTCTTGCAAGGTCTGGACCCTCTCGACAGCTACCAGGGCTCCGATTTTTCGAGGAGACATGTAGGCAACTGCCTGGACATAGGCCTGAACCAGGCTTTCTTCTGTGCTAAGATTGGCAGAAGAAAACAGCTGGGTGGTTCGACCCAATTTTTCCAATACTGAACGCAATTCCGGAGCAAAAATGATAACCGCTGCGATTACCCCATAGGTGATAACCTGGTTCATGAGCCAAGAAATAGTCTGAAGCCCAAGCAAGCTTGCAACAAGCTGGGCGACAATGAACAGGAATACCCCTCGAATAAGGGTCATAATCTTGGTCCCTGCGATCGCCTTGCTAAAATTATAAATCAAATAGAGAACGATACTAATATCGATGAGATGCAAGGCTGCCGTCCAAGGACTGGCTATCAAACTTGACCAATACCCAACATCAAATAATTGGTTTAAGTTTAACATGGATTCCTCAATACTTTCTTTCTTATTTTCTTTTTCAAATGGAAACTAGTATTTCTATTGTACCATATTTTTCCGTCTCTTCCCATGATTAGCTACGCCCTATTTCTGACTATTCTCCATTCTAGAAAATCCCGACACTTTGTGTTACAATAAATCCATGAAAATAAGTACATTACTCGGCATTGCCGCAGGAAAATCCAGTCAGTTTGTCCTCAACAAACTGGGTCGAGGAACCACACTGCCAGGGAAAATTGCCCTCAAATTCGATAAACATATTTTAGATAGTTTGGCTAAGGATTATGAAGTTGTCGTCGTCACTGGAACCAACGGAAAAACCCTGACCACTGCTCTAACGGTCGGTATTTTGGAAGAAGCTTTTGGGGCGGTCACTACCAATACCAGCGGTGCCAATATGATTACAGGGATTACGGCAACATTTTTATCTGCCAAGAAAAACAAAAACGGCAAGAAGATTGCCGTCTTGGAAATCGACGAAGCCAGCCTGGCCCGTGTAACTGACTTTATCAAGCCTAGCTTAATTGTCTTCACTAATATTTTCCGAGATCAAATGGATCGCTATGGTGAGATTTACACCACCTACCAGATGATTTTGGACGGTGCTGCCAAGGCTCCACAGGCGACCATCTTAGCCAACGGTGACAGCCCTCTTTTCAACTCGACTACCGTCGTCAATCCAGTAAAATACTATGGTTTTGCGACAGAGGAGCATGAGCCTCGTCTAGCTCATTACAATACCGAGGGTGTTCTCTGCCCGCATTGCCACCAGATTATCCAGTACAAGCTCAATACCTACGCCAACTTGGGTAGCTATATCTGTAGCAACTGTGGCTTTAGCCGACCTGAGCTGGACTACAAGTTGACCGAACTAAAAGAAATCACCAATACCTCTTCTACTTTTGCTATTGACGGACAGGACTACAAAATTAACATCGGAGGCCTCTACAACATCTACAATGCCCTAGCAGCTGTCAGCGTAGCAGAATTTTTCGGTGTATCTCCTGAGAAAATCAAGGCAGGATTTGACAAATCCAAGGCAGTCTTCGGTCGCCAAGAAACCTTTAAAATCGGGGACAAAGATTGTACGCTAGTCCTGATTAAAAACCCAGTTGGTGCTACTCAGGCCATTGAAATGATGAAATTGGCTCCTTACGATTTTAGCCTATCAGTACTTCTCAATGCCAACTACGCTGACGGGATTGACACCAGCTGGATTTGGGACGCTGACTTTGAGCAGATTACCCAAATGGACATTCCGCAAGTCTTTGCAGGTGGTGTTCGTTCATCTGAAATCGCTCGTCGCCTTCGTGTGACTGGCTATCCTGAAGACCAAATCACTGAAACACCTAAACTAGAAGATATCATGACCCTGATTGAGCAGTCCAGCAGTCAACAGGCCTATATTCTAGCAACCTATACGGCTATGCTGGAATTCCGAGATTTACTAGCTCAACGTCAAGCAGTTGGAAAGGAGATGAAATAATGGTCTATACTTCATTAAAAAGTCCTGAAAAAGACTATACCTACGATCTCCACATTGCCCACCTCTATGGTGACTTGATGAATACCTACGGTGACAACGGCAATATCCTCATGCTCAAGTATGTGGCGGAAAAATTGGGTGCCCGTGTTCAAGTTGATATTGTTTCTTTGACAGATGATTTTGACAAGGATTTCTACGACATCACCTTTTTCGGTGGTGGACAGGACTATGAACAATCTATTCTTGCAAAAGATTTACCAACTAAAAAAGACAGCCTAGCAGACTTCATCGAAAACGACGGTGTCATGCTGGCTATCTGCGGTGGCTTCCAGTTGCTCGGTCAATACTACATCGAAGCTGGCGGTCGCAAGATTGACGGTCTAGGTATCATGGGTCACTACACCCTCAACCAAACCAACAACCGTTACATCGGTGACATCAAAATTCACAATGATGAGTTCAACGAAACCTACTACGGTTTTGAAAACCACCAAGGCCGTACCTTCCTATCTGACAACCAAAAACCGCTGGGCAAGGTTGTCTATGGTAATGGCAACAATAAGGAAGACGGTGGCGAAGGTCTGCACTACAAAAACACCTTCGGCAGCTACTTCCACGGACCAATCCTGTCCCGCAATGCCAACCTAGCCTACCGCTTGGTCACAACTGCCCTCCGTAAAAAATATGGACAAGACATCCAACTTGCCAGCTACGCTGACATCCTCAGCAAAGAAGTCGCTGAAGAATACGGCGATGTGAAGAGCAAGGCAGAATTTGAGAAATAAAGGCTCTATAATTTCTGTAGTGGGTAAACCCACCGTGGAGATTATGGAGCCTTTTTGAGTGTAGAAAAAAAGTCCCATATGACCTATAATGAAAAGCGTTCAAACAACTCATTAGAAAGGGTTCATATGGAACAGCTTTATCATACCACAGAACTAATCGGAATCAAAGATAAAAACATTAAAATTTTCTTCGTTTTGAAACATCAAACCCATCTAGAAATCAGGGCAAAGCTAGATTACGACAGTCCTAGCTGTCCTCATTGCCAAGAAAAATGTATCAAGTACGATTTTCAAATGCCGTCAAAAATTCCAATTTTGGATTGTCAGGGTTTTCCAACCCTCCTACTGCTTAAGAAACGTCGGTTTCAGTGTAAATCGTGTCAAAAAGTAACTGTTTCTGAGACACCTCTGGTCAAGAAAAACTGTCAGATTTCTCAACCAATCTGGGAGAAAGTCACTCAACTACACACAGAAAACATGACCAACTCTGCTATCGCTAGGAGACTACACATTTCCGTTTCCGTCGTACAGAGAAAATTGACTCAGTTTCAATTTCCTCAAGATTTTACGAAATTACCAAAAGTCTTAAGCTGGGATGAATTTAGTCGAAACAAAGGAAAACTTGCCTTTATTGCCCAGGATTTTGAGACGAGACGCATTGTGACCATTCTCGAGAATAACCGCCAAGCAACCATAAAGAACTATTTCTACAAGTATCCTAGGGCAGTTAGAGAGACTGTCAAGGTCGTGACGGTGGACATGTCGGGTAGCTATATTCCCATCATCAAACAGCTATTTCCAAGAGCGAAAATTGTTCTTGATAGATTTCACATTATCCAGCACCTGAGCCGGGCTATGATGTCGACTAGAATTGATATTATGAAAACCTTTGATACACCTTCCCTACCTTATCGAGCCATGAAAAATCACTGGCGGATTCTTCAAAAAGATAGCCGTAAACTGTCTCAGAACCTCTTTTATTCTCGTACCTTTGGGCAAACCTTGACACCGAAAGAGGTTGTTCAGAAAACACTCGAGTTCTCAGACCAACTAAGATTCTATTATGACCTCTACCAGATTCTCCTCTTCCATTTCCAAGAGAAGAACTCGAACTATTTCTTCGAGCTTCTAGAAGACAACCTTAACCTTGTCAATCCTGCCTTCAAGACTGTTTTTAAGACATTTCTAAAGTATAAAACTTATATCACGAACGCCATTGAGCTACCCTATTCCAATGCTAAACTGGAAGCTACCAATAAACTCATCAAGGACATCAAGAGACAGGCTTTCGGCTTTAGGAACTTTAAGAACTTTAAAACTAAGATTTACATCGCTTTGAATATTGAAAAAGAGAGAACGAAGTTCGTCCTCTCTAGATGTTAGCTTTTCGCCTACCCACTACAGTTGACAAAGAGCCGAAATAAAGCAAAACCGCTTCTGTTATCCAGAGGCGGTTTCATTTTTTATAAAGTTCCAATCAAGAGCAATCCCTCAATCGTAATCTCGGTCAACTGGCTCAAGTCCAGTTTGGACTGGTCCACTTGGAATAGGAGGGGCGTCATGTCTGCTAAGACTTGAGCATGGGCGGCTGTAATCGGCAAGGTCCGGCTGACCAGCACTTGCTCCACCTGCCCCATGTAAGACTGGAAATGGTCCACGATATCTTGGTTGTCATAGGACTCCTTGCGGAGTTGGTCTTTAGCTAAATGGCGGAGCTCCTTGAGATGATTTGGACCTGGGACTAATTTTAGAATTACCCCACCAGCTTTCAGCACTCTGGCAAACTCCTGATAATTGGCTGGGGAAAAGATGTCCAAGATGCCATCAATGGTCTTATCTTGAATGGGCAACTTGGTCAAATCACCGACAAACCATTTGACCGACTTAGTAGTGTCAGATCTAGCTGCCAAGAGAATGGAATCCTTAGAAATATCAAAAGCAAGAATGTCCAAGTCCATTTTCTCGGCTAATTTACGGGAATAAAAGCCCTCTCCACAGCCGATGTCCAAGACAGACCGCAAGCCCAGCTCTGCTATTTTTCCCTCCAAAGCCGCATAGATATTATCGTAATAACCCGCCTCTAAAAAGGCCTGGCGGTTTTCAAAGCTAGACTTGTGGTAGTTGGCGGACTGCTTGACCTGGGGTGCCAGGTTGACATAGCCTTGCTTGGCGATATCAAAAGTGTGGCGGTTGGGGCAGCGAAGACTACTCTGGTCAAGACCAAGAGCCAGCCCACAAACTGGACAGGCGAAAAATTGGTCGCTATTAAGGAAACGTGAGTGTTTGGTCATCTTACTTATTTTCTTTTCTAAAGCGGTGCAGGGCTAGTCCTGATAGGAGCGTGGCAATGGCTCCTGTAAAGACCAGCAAGTAGCCGACTGGAATGAGATAAAAATTTTCATGTAGAATGCCCTTGGCATCGACATATTCGACTGAGTTTGCCTTGATGATAAAGCAGACGAAGCCGAGAAGTATGAGAAAGCTCCCGATAATAGTAATAGTCAGGTGCATCTGGGTACGGCGGCCTTCGCGACCGTCTTTTACAAGTTTTTCTGTCATGTTGTTCATGTCAGTTCCTCCTAAGATAAGGTGATCTAAGGAGAACGAAAAGATAGAGGACATGAGAATCAAGAGCTCCAAATCAGGTAGATTCTTGTCATTTTCCCAGTTGGAAACGGCCTGCCTGGTCACATTGAGTTTGAGGGCAAACTGCTCCTGGGTCAAGCCTTCCTTCTTACGTAAGTCTTTGATTTGCTGTCCAAAGTTCATTTCTTCTCCTTTCGGGGAGCGGGACAGAACTCGAAAAATGAAAAAGAGTTCGTCAACAAGTCTTTATTTCTAGTTGTTGAGCTAAAACGGTCGATTCCCAGACCGTTTTACTCCCGCCCCGCACAGCTTAAACTGTCTGGGGGACAGTTTTAGGTTGGGAATATAGCGAACAAAGTTCGCAACATTCGTAAGGTCAGATTTGAAGTGTGCAGCACGAACTGCTGAGATTTGCTTCGCAAATCTTATCTCCAACCTTTAACAGTCAACTGGACTGTTAAACCCAATCAACCACTGCGCTGAGATGGTGACACCACCTTCGAGAAGTGATGCTAATCTCTAACTTATCTTAGCTTATCGGTCGATGTTTTTCAAGAAAGGCTAGCTTGCTCTGGACTTTTTTAGCGAAAGGTGGTCTTGCTAACTCCGCAAGACTGGCTTGCAATCCTGTTCTCTCAAGGGTTTGAACATCTTGTCAACTTGCTGTCAACCTAGCCCATCTGCTCAGATAATTCTTCCCATTCTTCCATGAGGTTTTCTTGTTGGGCAGTCAATTGATCGATTTCTTTCTGATAATCGGTCAGCTGTCCGATATCATTAGTTTCTAACATGGCTTGGTTGAGTTCGCTCAGGCGGTTTTCGATGGTCTCGATTTCTGCCTCGATTTGCTCGATGCGGCGAGCTAGTTTGCGTTGCTCTTTTTGGTTTTCCTTTTGGGCTTGGTAGTCCATGGCTCCGGCTGATTGGCTGGTACTTTCTAGCTGGTCAGGCTGGGTTTCTGCTTCCAGCTCTGCTTTTTTCTCCAAATAATAATCATAGTCGCCCAAATAGAGCGTGGAGCCAGTTTCCGAGATTTCCAGCACCTTGGTGGCGACGCGGTTGATGAAATAGCGGTCGTGGCTGACAAAAAGCAGGGTGCCGTCAAAGTCGATCAGGGCATTTTCCAGAACCTCCTTGCTGTCGATGTCCAAGTGGTTGGTCGGCTCATCGAGGATAAGGAAGTTGTTGTTTTCCATGGACAGCTTGGCGAGGAGCAGGCGGGCTTTTTCCCCACCAGACAGCATGGACACGGACTTTTTGACGTCGTCTCCTGAGAAGAGGAAGGCTCCAAGGCGGTTGCGGATCTCCACTTCAGGTGTGGTCGGAAAGGCTGACCAGAGCTCCTCCAAGACGGTATTGGAAGGCGTCAGGGCCGACTGGGTTTGGTCATAGTAGCCCACTTCCACATTGGCACCTAGCTTGGCTTCCCCTTTGATAAATGGCAGAGCTCCGATGATAGACTTGAGCAGGGTTGTTTTTCCGATTCCGTTCGGACCGACAATAGCAATGGCATCCAGCTTTCGTTGGTCAATGGAAATAGGCTGAGAAAGTATTTCTCCATCGTAACCCACCGCAGCATTTTCCACTGTCAAGACGATATTTCCTGAAGTCTTGTCCGACTGGAAGGTCATGTTGGCAGACTTCTGACCAGTTGTTGGCTTGTCCAGTCGCTCCATCTTTTCCAACTGCTTGCGTCTTGCCTGGGCACGCTTAGTCGTTGAAGCACGGACGATATTTTTTTGAACAAAATCTTCTAGTTTAGCAATTTCTTTCTGCTGCTTCTCATAGTTTTGCAGTTCCGTCTGCAACTTCTGCTCTTTCAGCTCGACAAACTGAGAATAATTTCCTACATAACGGTCTAAAGAATGCTTGGTCAAATCAAGCGTAATCGTTGCCACCTTATCCAAGAAATAGCGGTCATGGCTGACAATAATCAAGGCTCCCTTGTAATGCACGAGGTAGTTTTCCAGCCAGGCAATCGTGTCAATGTCCAGGTGGTTGGTCGGCTCGTCCAGCACCAATAACTCTGGACTTTCTAGCAACATTTTTGCCAAGGCCAAACGGGTATTCTGACCGCCTGAGAGTTCGGAGATTTTCATGTCCCACATGGTCTGGTCAAACTTAAAACCATTCAAAATAGCACGAATATCTGCTTCATAGTTAAAACCACCTGCCAGACGAAATTCTTCCGACAGACTATCGTAGGTCTTCATGAGCTGGTCGAGTTCATTACCAGACAAACTGCCCATTTGCTCTTCCATAGACCGCAGGCGTTTCTCCGTCATCCGCAGGTCGTCAAAGACATGGAGCATTTCATCATAAATGGTATTTTCTGACTCAAAACGGCTGTCCTGTGCCAGGTAAGAAAGGGACAAATCACGCTTGGTTGAAATCTCGCCGCTAGTCGCTGCTTCTTCTCCGACAAGGATTTTGAGCAGAGTAGACTTGCCTGCTCCATTTTTTCCGACAAGGGCAATCCGGTCCCGTTCATCGACTTGAATATTGATATTATTAAATAAAACTTCGCCCGCAAAGGAGCGCTCAATCTTGTTTCCGTTCAATATAATCATACTCAATATTTTACCATAAAACACTCAAAAACTCCCCCACAGAAAAAGTAGAGGAGTTCCAATAAAAGGGAAGTTCACCATACTTCTATGAACTAATGTCTAGAAATAAGTCTTAAGAAACATTATTCTAGCGACAGTGAATCTTCACCAGTAATAGAACGGACTAACCGTAGTAAATAACTCCAATCAACCTTAAACTGATTAAATCGACTCCTCTGACTATAAACTTGTTTCAACTGATTTTGTATAGAAGATAAAAAACTTAGCGGAACTGTTTCATATACACTTAAATATAGACAAGCTCCAAACAACTTCTGAACAGGAAAATTTAGGCTTGATGAATGTCATCAAGGAACTTCATAGCCAGCATAATGGTATTCTTTGTTATCGTCGTATGACTCGATTTGTCAATCGCAAGCTTGGAACAAGCTACAACAAGAAACGGATTCGACACTTGATGCACATTCTAGGTCTACGTTCCATTATCAGAAGAGCCAAGGGGTATTGTACCAAGACTAGCTTTGTCAATGTAGAGGACAACATTCTCAATCGTAATTTTACAGCTACTGCTCCAAATCAGAAATGGTCTACAGATGTGACTTTCTTGAAGTACGGTCTCGATTGTAAGGCCTACTTGAGTGCTATTAAGGATCTATACGACGGCTCAATTGTCGCCTATGTGGTTGGTCAGTTTAATGATAACGAACTGGTGTTAGAAACACTTCGTAAAGCCCGAAAAGCTAATCCTGATGCGACACCATTGATTCACAGCGATCGAGGTTCGCAGTATACTTCGAAAGATTATTACCGCCTAACGACCCAGTATCAGATGACCCGCTATATGTCTCGTGTTGGTAAGGTGTATTGACAATGCACCAATTGAGAGTTTCTTTGGGCACTTTAAGACGGAGTGCTATGATTTGAAGAAATATAAGACTTTTGAGGAGCTAGTTTTAGATATTGATGCCAACATCTATTTTACAATCATCAACGTTTTCAAGAGCGCAACAACGGCCTTGCCCCTCTTGAAATGAGGAACAAGGCCGTCGCCTAATCTTTTATTATTTCATTGTCCACTTGACAGGGAGCTATTCATACAATCCCTGTGTTTTCCAAATAATCAATCTGAATTGCAAAACAATCTGGGTGAGCGATATTATCCGAATCCATACGGGCAATAAATTCAGTTTTAATCTCACTCAAAGCTAGATTTATACTAGTAGAAATACCTAGATTTTTATCAAATATATCCTAGGCCCCGATAAGACTTTATGATGTCTGCAGTCTTATCCTCACTGCCATCATCAACAATAAGGAACTTAAAATCTTGGTAGCTTTGACAGAGGATACTATCTATTGCTTCCTTAACAATAGTCTCCCTATTATAGACTGGCATAATTACAGTTAGCTTTGCCATTATTTCTCCAAAATATTTCCCAACTTAATTAATAGTAACATTACTTTTACAATTATAGTAGCAAAAAATCCAGCTCTGGACTGGATTTCATCAATTCACAAAGCCTTGCAAGAGTTCCCAATGTTGCCAGACAAGGTATAGCCCGCCTCCGATAATGATAAGCAAAATCAGGAATTTTATCAAGCCTTTGACAAAGCGGACGATAAGCATCAAAATCATGGACACAATCAACCAGCCCCAGGCCGATGAATTGAGTAGATTATCCATACCAGTCAGGCTTGAGCCTGCCATTGCTCGCAAGGGAGCTGGAATTTTCTCTAGCCAGTCGGTGGTCAGACCAAGCTGGCGGACAATGGCTGAGCTGGTTGACTGCAGCCAGACAAAGATACCAGCATTGTAAAGCAAGAGAAAAGCTTGTTCGGGATAACGCTTAATGAACTTAATCAAAATAAATCCTTTCTAGTTGTTTGCATAAAGCTGAATGACCGCATCCACATCTTCCTGCTGAATGCCTGTATAGGACCCTGCAGACTCCATGACAGAAGCTCTGCCATCTTCATGGCCTAAGCCAAGGGCATGCCCCAGCTCATGCTCAGCTGTGTGCAGGATTCGGTCAAATTCATAACCATATTGGGGATTTAAAAGATAGTAACGATTGAGTCTCACCGTCACACTGGTATAAAAATTGGTCAGAAGATTGGTCGTCGAATTGGCCTCCCCAGCAGCCTGGGTAGTACTATCATTGACATCTGTCGCAATAATATCTGCTGCCTCCGGGCTATCGACCAACTCAAACGTAAAGGCACCTGTCTGGTTCCAATTGGCAATGGCCTGCACGTAGGCCTGGCGTAAAATTGGCTCCTGGCTCTCAATATATACCGTAGCACGATTGCTTTCCCACCGTCCATGGTCGCCTGTGTTGACAGTATCCGTAGCCAGATGCTTGATAGTATCGACACCCTCTTGTAGCTTGACTGGAGACTGTCCTTTGACAATCAGCTCCGCCTCCTGCAGAACCCTATCCAAGGTTTGGTAGGCATTTTCCCTCTGAAAAACAAAGAGCAAAGCCAGGGCCAGAGCTGTGATTAAAACAGTCGACCAGATAAAATTCCAAATCAAACTGACCAACCAAGTAAGAATTCTTAGGAAAAATCCAAGGACACTTTTTATTAATTTCATAGACTATACCTCTTTCTGGAGATGGTCAACAGTATAGCAAATAAAGCTAAAATTTACCTTAAAGCAGCTTAGGATAGTCTTTCCTCCAACTCAAAGTCAATCGGCAGCCATTGGAGGACGTACTCGATTTGCTGGTTCCAATAGTGCCACTCGTGCTTACCAGGTCCCTTACTAGCCTCGATGTCCAAGCCCATCTTTTTCAAATCAGCAATAGCCTTCTCATGACCTGCAAAAAGAAAATCTTCCTCTCCACACCAAGCGTAAAACTTGGTTTTCTTATCTGACTGCTTGGCAATCTCTGTCAAATTATTTGGATTCTTAGCATTATGAATGTCTCCGAACACACCCGTCCAGTAGGCTAGATTTCCCAAATCAGCCGTCCCTTCATTGTCAAAATCAAAGGCCAGGGCACCAGAAAGCGAGGCCGCGTATGAAAAACGGTTGGTAGACAGGGCAATCTTGAAGGAACCATATCCGCCCATGGACAGACCAGCAATGAAGTTTTTCTCCCGCTTGTCGGACATATTTGGAAAGAACCGCTTGAGAACCTGCGGCAGTTCAATGGCAATGGCATCGTAATAATTCATGCCGTAGGTCGTATTAGTGTACCAGCCCTTGTCCGTATTAACCATGACAACGATGAGATTGGTATAGCGTACCAATCGTTCTATGGTCGAGCGATTGAGCCAGGAATCCTGATTGCCACCCATCCCATGCAAGAGGTAGAGGACTGGGATGTCCTTATCATCAGGGTTAGGAATACGATTGCGGTCTGGATAAATGACATTAACCTGCCGTGACATATCCAAGGCCTCCGAATGATATTCAATTTTCATAATAGCCATCTGCTTTCTCCTATTCTAAAGAGCCAGTTTGGGCTGGCTCTCATCACTTATTTTCTCTTATTTTACTTCCATAATCACCGGCAAAATAGCTGGGCGACGTTTGGTTTGGTCAAAGAGGAATTTTGCCAGGTCATCGCGGACAGTTGCCTTCAGTTCTGACCAGTCAAAGCTATCCTTGGTGAAGTAGTTTTCCACGCTGGCATTGACCAAATCAGATGCCTCACGCAGGATGTCCTTGCTCTTCTTGACATAGACAAAGCCACGGGTATTGACCCTCGCCTTAGAAATAATGCGTTTCTCACGGCGATTGACCGTCAGAGCCACGATGAAAATACCGTCCTCTGATAGGATTTTACGGTCACGGAGGACCACATTTCCCACATCTCCCATGGCATTACCATCAATCATGATATCCCCTGCTGGAACGGCCCCACTGTGGACAAAATCACCATCCTCATAGGCCATAACATCACCACGTTTGACGATGATAATATTTTCTGGATACATGCCAATTTCCAGCGCAGCCTTGGCGTGGGCGTTGAGCTGGCGATACTCACCTTGAATCGGGAAGAGATACTTGGGTTTCATGATATTGAGCATGAGCTGCAAATCACGCGCATTGCCGTGACCAGACACATGCAGGTTCTTGGCCACAGACTTGACGGTGCCCCCCGCCTTATAAATCATGTTTTCCACACGGGCAACAACCGCTTCCTTAGAAATACTTGGTGTCGTTACAATGTAGACCAAATCTCCATCCTTGATTTCCACATAGCGGTGGCGACCGATTGACATCTTACGCAGACCATTGAGGGGCTCACCCATACGACCAGTTTCAAGAATAATCAGCTCATGGTCCTCATACTTGTTCATTTCCTTAGGTTTGACCAAAAGACGCTCGCTGACCAACTTCAATTTTTTCAGGGAAATAGCTGTGCGGACAATATTTTCCACGTCATGACCAGTCAGAACGACACGACGACCCGTCTTGTCAGCTGCATCGAAAATTTGCTGGATACGGGTAATATTGCTGGCCACTGCTGCTACAATGATACGACCTTCCCAGTCGGAAATGGTATTGTAAATTTCATTGGCCACCTCTTTCATGCTGGCCACCTGAACCTTACTATCCGCATTGGCAGAGTCAGAAAGTAGGGCCAAGACACCCTCGTTACCAATCTCAGCCAAGCGACCAAAATCCGTCTGGTAGAGCTTATCAGCTGCCTGGTCAAACTTGAAATCACCAGTATAGACGATATTGCCCTGGTCAGTCTTGATGACCACACCCAAACTCTCAGGAATGGAGTGGGTTGTCTGGAAGAAGGATACAACCGCATCACCAAAATCAATCTCCGTATCTGCATCGATGACATGGAAATCATTGAATTTTTTGGTAGAATTATTGTTTTTAACAATCAATTTTGCCAATTCCACCGTCAAGTGTGAACCGAAAACCGGTACCTTCACTTTTTCCAGCAGGTAAGGCAGGGCACCAATGGCATCCGCATGCCCGTGGGACAAGAAAACGCCAGCCACACGCTGTTTGTTTTCTTCCAAATAATCAAAGTTTGGCACGACCACGTCCACACCCAGCTGTTCATTTTCAGGATATTTGGCTCCGGCGTCCAATACAAAAATATGCTCATTGACTTCAGCGATGTAGAGATTTTTTCCGTTCTCACGTACACCACCGAGCGCCATGATTTTTATGCTACTCATCTTTTCTCCTTTGGGGCAATCATACCTGCCCAGTTTATTTTTTCATACCAACGGTCCTTGCCTCCTCACAGTTCAGACGCAAGTCGAATTACAGTCTGCTACACATGTAGCTGTCATTTCTATTATACAATTTTTCAGGAAAATTTACAAAAAACTCTGCCGATTGTTGACAGTGCTTTATTATCCTATGGCAGGTCGACGATATGGATATCAAAACCCAAACTTTCTACAAAAGCAAGAACATCCTGGGTTGCCACAAAAATTGTCTTGGTATTTATATTTGGATGAAATGTCAGAATCTTTTCCGTCAAGATTTCCCTATCAAAATAGACTTCAATATCTTTCTGGGGATTATTGAGCAAACCAAATATGGAACTTCCCCGCAGGCAATCGCATCTTTTCCCAGAGACTGTCGCTTAAAGCCATGCGAATGCGGTTGGCACCAACCATTTCCTTAAAGACTCCATGTCCAGCTGTTTCTGGTCGTCCATAATCAAGAGATAAAAGGCCGTCTTTTTCTTATTGGTCAAAAACATGGACTTGGTCCGCACACCTTCCATTCCCTCAATATAATAATCAGCCTCCTGGGTTGTCAGGGCAGTAGGATGCTCAACCATATCATAAGAAATTTCCAACTGCTTTAATTTTTAAACCAGTTCTTCATACATAAGGACACCTCTTTTTCTCTATGTTGATATTTTATTAGAGAGTATATGTTAATTCAGTAATAAGAAAAAGAGAATCAAATTGATTCCCTTAATCATGAATATTAGATTTCATCGCGTTTCTTTTTTGCGAGTCCAAAAGTAAGTCCCATTGACATCATACCAACAACTGCCATGATATCTGAATTTACTGATGATGTTTTTGGCAATGTTTTTTCAGATTCTGACTTAGCAGAATTTGATTGGCTTGTGCCTTGAGCAGGAGCAACACCCGCACTCAAAGAAGTAAGGTTAACAGTTCCAGCTGAACCATTTGTACCCGCAGCACCGGCACCACCAGCAGCTGCAACTCCTGAACCTTGAGGAATATTTGAGCCTTCCGTTGGTGTATTTCCTAGATTTGTAGGAGATACTAGAGTAGTGAGAATAGGAAGTTCACCTTCTGGCAATGCATCAGCTGTGGGAGCTACCGCTGGTACAGCAACAATTGTTCCATCAGGAAGCTGGAAGACATTGTTCCCAGTTGCCAAGCGGTACAAGTTGAGCAGACGAAGATACTCTTCTTTTGCTTCAACAGTCAGAGCAGTTTTATCCTTAAGAATATCATATTGTTCAACCAAGTCTGCTTTTTGCTTCAACAAGAGACCAGCCAAAATAGATTTCTGTGTCTCTAGTCGCTCTTTATCTGCAATCAAAGTTGTTGCATTTGCAACCAATTTCTCTGTCTCAGCAATTTTCTCTTTCAAGCCAGCAATTCTACCATGAATTTCAACTAATTTGTCTTTGGCAGCCGTTTCAGCTTCTACTGCCTTTTTATAGTCTTCTTTAGCTTGAGCAACTTTTGCCACCTCTGCTTTTTGAGCCACAAGCGCTTTAGCAAGTGCTGTTTGAGCTTGTCCTTGTTTCGTTAGGAGTTGTTGGTTCTGTGCAGTAAGCGAAGCTAAATTCTTCTGAGCAACTGTCAACTGATACTGAGTCTGTTCAAGTGTAGCCTTCGCTGTTGCCAAGTTATCCTTAGTTGTTTGCAAACGATTTTTAGCCGTACGAAGTGTTTGATTCGCTGCAACAACAATAGGTGCAGATGCCAAGTTAGTACTTTTCAAGTTAGACAATTTTGTCTCGAGAGTTTTAATTTCTTCCTTGAGCTTGTTAATCGCATTTGTGTTGTCAACTGTTGTGCTAGTAGTACCTGTAATTGGCGTCTGACTAAAGTTTGAACTTACAATATTCGACGAAGGAATCATGTAAATTTGAGTCTGCGTAGCCTTGGTACTGCGGAATTGACTTGAGGCAACTCGTGATGTGGCACCAAGATAATAAGTATCATTGCCTGAATTTTGCAGGAGCGAAATCGTATGACCGAAGCTAGAACCTTCATCGTTAAAGAGCATATAAACCAATGAGTTGTAGAAGAGCCCTTTTAACTGATCGACTGTTGTAGCATGTCCAAAGTCCCCCAAGGACTCGTAGCCACGATTATCGGAAGATTTAAGACCACTTGCTGTTGCTGCGGAACCAATAGCTATGAAATCATGGTTAAGTGTACTTAAACCTTTGCTATTGTAAGCACTTGCAACACGCTTAGCAAAATCTTGGGCTGAACTTGTCACAGCAACTGATGCTAAACCCAGTTGTGTACGAACCCCATTCAATATCTCTGCTGTAAACTGTGCAATCTCATTTTGAACTTCCTTGGTAAGGTTAGCAGGGTCAATTGTACGAGTTTTATCTGCTGCAATTGATTGGTAGGTGTTCACACCGCTTCCGCCCCATTGAATACCATAAGTTCCTTGTTGACTGGCAACTACAATTTTTGATTTATTTTGATTTGCAAGACTAGTGAAAGCTGTAGAGCCTGTATGACCAGCATTCTCAATTTGTTTAAGAGCAGGGTAGGCTGTGTTGATGTAAGAGCTTGGCAAGGTAATCTTATTGCTACCAACTACAGATTTAACCGTATTTGTTGTCTTCGTAGTTGTTGCTGGTGTATTTGCCAACTCCGTCTTCTTAGCTGACAATTCTGCATTGACTTGACTAATTTCTTTATCTAAGTCTTGCTTAGCAGTTGTTTGTGCTGAAGTCAGCGCCTTTTCAGCATTTGTAAGAGCAGTTTCAT
Organism: Streptococcus sp. A25; assembly: GCF_043674095.1. NCBI lineage: Bacteria > Bacillati > Bacillota > Bacilli > Lactobacillales > Streptococcaceae > Streptococcus > Streptococcus sp. A25. The sequence goes on along the minus strand of NZ_JBIMJO010000001.1, from coordinate 59,829 downwards.
TTACTTTAACAGCGTTATCAAGGCTTGAAACTTGCTGAATCTGCTTTGCTTCAGTTGTTTTGAGATTGTCTACTGCTGTTTGAGCACTTTCAAGACCAACTTCCGCTAAGTCTGCTTTAACGTCAGCAAGAGCTTTTTCAGCATCTGCCACTACTTGATTAGCTGCTACTTCGCCAGCTTTAGCTGTTGCCAAATCAGTTGCCTCAGTCGCCACAAGTGATTCTGCGGTTGCAATAGCTGTTTCAGCAGGAGCAATCGTTGCTTCCTCGCTAGCAATTTTTGATTCAGTTTGCTCGATAATCTGAGGAGCATTCTCAATAATCGTTTGAGCACTGTCAATTGCAGCAATCTCACTATCAATCTGGTCCAATTGTGCCTGAGTGCTGTCCATTTCCGCAGTTGCAGTTGCCACAACTTCTTCTTGGGCTACTTGCTCAGCTTCAGCTGCCTTATAAACGTCTTCAGCAGCGATAACCTCTTCCTCTGTTACTGGTGAAGCTGTTTCACTACTTGTAGAATCGGTAGTGGTTGTTGCATCTGTTGCTTCTGTAGTTAATACCTGATCAGCTACTGGCTCTGCCGGCACGACTACTTCACTAGCTTCTACTGCTTGTTGTCCTAGGACAGCCAATGTTGTTGCAGCAGCAAAACCTGCTGTTTTTGCAATCTTCTTCGTCATTCGTTTCTCCTACATTCTTAGCATGAGTTTAATATAAAAACATATTACAGTTGAGTCATTATTATACTCGCTTCTTTATTCTAACCTTATTTGATAGCATTTGCAAGCTCCGACAGGTATGTTTCCCCTTATTTTTATTTACTTTTTTAAGCTAACTTCATCAAGTCCTTTACCCGCTTGGATTTCTTCAAAACATTAAGTTTTTGTTACAGATTTGTCAAAAATATTTCTAGCAAAAATAGAGAAATTTTCCTGATTATTTTTTGGATTCTTCCACTATTGATTCCGACTTTTTTCAATTTATGCTATACTAATATCAGAACTATACGGAGGTGCCTATGATTAAACTAATCGCCCTTGATATGGACGGAACCCTGCTTAATGAGAAGAAGGAATTGACCCAGCCACAGATTGATACCATCCACCAGGCTGTTGCTGCTGGTGTGACCGTCGTACTCTGCACAGGTCGTCCCCTGGTAGGTGTCAAGCCTTTTGTGGAACAGCTGGGCTTTGACCAAGAAGACGAGTACATCATCGTCAACAACGGTTGCTCGACCCATTTGACTAAGGATTGGAGTCTGATCGACTGGGAGGAGCTGACTCAGACAGACTTGGACTACCTTGACACATTTACAAATACTGATGAGGTTCAACTCACACTCTTCGACGAAGACCATTTCTTTGTCGTTGCACAAAAAGCAAATGAAACCGTTATTCATGATGCCAGTCTGGTTGGGATGACACCTATTTCCATCGACCTAGAAGAAGCAAAATCTGGCAAACACCGCTTCTTTGAAGCCATGTTTGTCGGTGAAAAAGAGGCCATTGATGCTTTTGAAAATACCCACAATCCTGTCCTCAGCCAGAAATATTCGACCGTTCGCAGTCAAGAATACCTGCTGGAAATCCTGCCAAACGGTGCTAGCAAGGCCTCTGGACTGAAAAAATTGGCTGACCGTCTAGGAATATTGCCTGAGGAAATCATGGCTGTTGGCGATGCCAATAATGACTTGGAAATGATTGCCTTTGCAGGACTGGGCATCGCCATGGGAAATGCGAATGAGCGAGTCAAGACCATTGCCCAAGATATCACCGACAGCAATGAAAACAACGGTGTGGCCAAGGCTATTGAAAAACACATTTTGAACAAGTAAGGAGACCACATGAAATACCCAACACTACTCGAACGATTTTTAGTCTACGTCAAAGAAAATACCCGCTCTGACGAGAACTCAACCACCACTCCATCTACTCAAAACCAGGTTGAGTTCGCACAGAATATCCTTCTGCCTGAAATGGAACGGATTGGCTTACAGAATGTCCACTACCTGCCAAATGGCTTTGCTGTGGGAACACTCCCTGCCAACGACCCAAGTTTGACACGTAAGATTGGTTTCATTGCCCACATGGATACGGCTGACTTCAACGCAGATGGTGTCAACCCACAAATCATCGAAAACTACGACGGTAACCCAATCGCTTTAGGAACTTCTGGCTATGAATTGCATCCAAAAGACTTCCCTCAACTTGCCAACTACCAGGGTCAAACCCTGATTACCACAGATGGTACCACCTTGCTAGGCTCTGATGACAAGTCAGGAATTGCAGAAATCATGACGGCTATCGAATACCTAGTCCAAAATCCTGATATCAAGCACTGCGAAATCCGTGTCGGTTTTGGTCCTGACGAGGAAATCGGTGTCGGTGCTGACAAGTTTGATGTGGAAGATTTTGATGTGGACTTTGCCTACACCATGGACGGTGGACCGCTGGGGGAACTCCAGTACGAAACTTTCTCAGCTGCTGCTGCCAAGATTGACTTCCTTGGACGCAATGTCCACCCAGGATCTGCCAAGGACCAGATGATCAACGCCTTCCAGCTAGCCATTGACTTCCACAATGCTCTTCCAGAAGCAGACCGCCCTGAAAAAACTGAAGGTTACGAAGGTTTCTTCCACTTGATGAACATGGTAGGCAGTGTCGATACTGCTTCTACCACCTATATCATCCGTGACTTTGAGGAAGAGGATTTCCTTGCCCGCAAACAGCTCATGCTGGACATTGCTGATAAAATGAATGACAACTTTGATACGCCACGTGTCATTGTCAACTTACATGACCAATACTACAACATGAAGAAAATCATCGAAAAAGACATGACTCCAATCAACATTGCTAAGGATATCATGGAAAATCTGGGTATCAAGCCACTGATTGAGCCTGTTCGTGGAGGAACAGACGGCTCTAAGATTTCCTTCATGGGCATTCCAACGCCAAATATCTTCGCAGGTGGTGAAAATATGCACGGCCGCTTCGAGTTCGTTAGCCTGCAAACCATGGAAAAAGCTGTTGATGTGATTTTAGGTATTGTAGCTTACAAATAAGAAGGAAAAGTAGGTTTTCTGAAAAAATCTACTTTTTTTGAAAATTGTTCGATATAACTATTGTATTATTTAAATAATACCGTTATAATAGAACCATCAAAAAGAAATGGAGTTTTATTATGACAGAAGAAACATTTGCACAAGGTATTTTAGTTGGGCTTTGGGGAGCCGGTATGATTTTTTCACTCATTTGGTATGTCCTCCTTGCCATTTCCAACTTCATCCTCTTTAAAAAAGCTGGCTATGCTGGTTGGAAATCCCTCATTCCTTTCTACAACCTTTATATCCAACAATGTATCACATTCAGCGAAGACAAGGGCTGGTTTATCCTATTCCTACTCATCCCACTTGCTGGACCACTTTATGGCATTTATTTGACTTACTGCTATGGTAAAGCATTTGGTTTGTCTGATATTCAAGCCATCTTCTATGTCTTGTTTACACCACTTTTCAATGTCTACATCGCCTTCAATGACAGAAGCCGTTACCAAGGTCCACAAACTTTCTTTATCGACTAATATCAAATGAAGTAACTTTTTCTAGCTGGAAGGGTTGCTTTTACTTTTTTAAAAAATATATAAAAAATTTATATAATTACTTGACTTTAGGAAATGATAGGTATATTATTTATATATAAAATATTTACACAATAAAAGGAGGGAGCTTATGTACTACCCCGTTTCCTCTATCTTGATAGAATTTCTGATTTTGGCCATGCTGGAAAAGCAGGATTCCTACGGATATGAAATCAGTCAAACCATCAAGATAGTGGCCGATATAAAAGAGTCCACGCTCTATCCTATTCTGAAAAAACTGGAAAAGGCCGGCTATGTAATCACTTACAGCCAGGAATTTCAAGGACGCAAACGCAAATACTACACCATTACTCCTGCCGGCCGCAACCACATCCCCTTCCTCAAGGGAGAATGGACAGCCTACAAGGACAATATCGACGGAATAATAGAAGGGAGCCTACGAAAATGATACGTGTAGATTATTTAAAACAGCTTGAACAAGCACTCAACAAACTCAATCCAACCGCCAAACAAGAGGCCATGGACTATTTCCAAGAATACTTCGACGACCGAAATGATGACCAGGCGACTATCTCAGAGCTAGGCGATCCGATCTCTGCTGCTCAGGAAATCATAGCTAACCTGCCTGAAGATGCCCTGATAGAGAACCAGGAGCCACCACGTGTTGATTTGACCTGGGACTGGAAGAATTTTTTCAAGAACTTCAGCTTCAAGGACACCAAGCCCCTCGACTTTGAGACTGTGGAGACCCCTTTGCCAAACTTCCAACGCCTTAACCTCCAGCTGGAGGACCAAACCTTGATAATTGAGAGCTGGGACAAGGACTCCGCCAGCCTCCTCTCCCCCGCCTCTCTTGATAGCAACTACCAGCCCTTTACCTTCTGCCTGGATGGCGACACACTCCTCCTTTCTTCTATGGAGATACCAAAGGGCTTTGGGATGGCTTACTCAGACAGCAGACAAAAAACTGTCCTCAAACTTCCCCAGAAACCTGCCCTGCACACAGCAGATATTCGTTTGACCGATGCCAATCTGGTTATCAACAACCTGACTGTGGACCGCTTAACGGTAACAGAAACCAGCGATAGCAATCTCTCCTTCAAGCACATCACTGCCCAAAACTGGATCATGGAGGCAAAAGACATCAACCTTACGTGCAAGGATTCTAGTTGTTCAACCCTTGACTGGCAGACAGCAGATTGCAACCTCATGTTGACAGGTCTGAACCTCGGCAAGGGGCATGTGGAGATTGCGGATTGTCACCTTTCAATGAACCAATCCACCTGGCAGGGAGAACTTGCCCTTGAAATCAAAGATTCTGTGGTCACCTTGGGCATGTCCCAAAAGAGCAATCTTCTAGCGGAAACAGACGATAGCCTGCTCCATTTGCCTCAGGAAATTGCTGCTCACCTAGAACGTGACGATGATTGGCTCCACCTGGAATACCTGCTGGAGGGCATCACCCCTACTCTGATTTTGGACGCAAGCGATTCCAGTATTACTGTCAAATAAGGAGAAAATGATGACACGCGCAGACTATATGAACCAATTGGCTGGCTATCTCAAACGCCTGCCACAAGAAGATTTCCATGATGCTATGGAACATTTTAATGAATACTTTGACGAGGCTGGACCTGAGAACGAAGACCAGGTTATCGCAGAATTGGGCAGTCCCAAGCAAGCTGCTAGTGATATTTTAGCTAATCTCTATGAGAAAGAAGTCAGTGGAGAAAAGCCTAGCACCAGCAACCGTCTACTTCTGGTAACCCTGTCTATCTTGGCTGCTCCCATGGGCTTGATTCTGGGTCTGGTGGTGTTGGCTCTCTTTGTGAGCCTCATCCTCCTCGTCCTAGCCCTGGTTCTAGCCATGGCCAGCATCTGCATCGCCCTGATTAGCCTAGGAATTTCCGGCTTTCTATCAGCCTTTGAACTCTTTACCACTGCTATCAGCTCAGGCATCCTGGTCACCGGCCTATCCTTGATTGGAATAGCTCTGGGAATTTTGGGCATCAAGGCGACCATTTTTATCGGCCATAAGCTCCTGCAGGCCAGCCTTCACTTTATTCAACAGTTATTGCCGAAAGGAGACCGCTATGAAACAGCTTAAATCCAGCACACGCTACACTCTCATTACCCTAGCAACTGGCCTCCTTCTGTCCTTGCTGGGTCTCCTACTAGGTGGCTGGCATGAAATCGGAAATCACCTAGAAAATTCCTACCAGGTCCAGCAGGTTGAATTTGACAACTTGCAAAAAATCAATAGCTCCACCAATCTCACAATCTCTACAAGTGATGTCGAAAAACCGACCCTCTATTTTCAAGTCAGCAAGAAACACGGCAGTCCTATTGTCTACGAACTGATAAATGGCAGTCTAACCATTGAAGACAATAACGAACAGGGGTTTCGCTATGACGATTTCCTAGAAGGAATAAAAATGCTCCAAGAGAACCAAACCCAAACATTCACCACACCGACCCTGCTCTTGCCAGCCGGTAGCCACTTGGATGAATTGACCGGCGGACTCTTTGATGGAAATGCCAATCTTGAAGATATGACCGTTGACAAACTGGATATTTCTATTATCAACGGTAACTTCTTGGCCAAGAAAACCACCATTCACTCAACTAACATCGTAGTCTGGGATGGAGATATTGATTTGCAGGAAGTAAAACTAGAAGATGTGGAAGACTCAAGTAGTGACCAGCTCAACCATTTGACCGTAGAAAATGGCAACATTCGCGCCACTGGGCTGCAAGTCATCGGCAACTATGATGTCTTGGCCTACGACGGTGACATTGACCTGACCATTCATAAGGAAAGCCTGAAGGATCTTGCAATCGAAGAACTTTCTGCTGATGAAGATAGCGAACAAACCACTCATGGTAATCCAAATGCAAAAAACAAGTTGACCCTGCATAGCCAAAATGGCGACATTTATGTTCAGTAAGAGTACACGAAAAGCCCTCCAGCTCGGGGGCTTTTTGACTACTTAAATATCAAAAGTGACAAGAGGGTCAAAATGGCTGGACCTCCTTGGCTCAGGATAATTTTAGGGCTTGAAGTAATCGCACCATAAGCAGCTGCGCCGATAACAAAGAGAACAAATAAGGTCACAATTTCAAGATTGCCAGTCACAATTCCGTAAAGTAGGAAAAGGGCCAGTAAGCCATTGTAGATTCCCTGGTTTTTGAACAGGGTGGTTACAGACTTGCGTTGCAGCTCGTCCTTGGCCATATTAAAGACACGGCTGGTCGAGTCCGAATGAGTAGCAAAAGTTTCCAAATACATAATGTACAAGTGTTCCAATGCTACGATGGTAGCTAAAATAGTTGTAAAAATAGACATGCTATATCTCCTTAAGAATAGTTATAGAGGGAGGTCTTTCAAGCCTGCACTTAGCTTGGTCAGAATCTGCTGAAATTGCTCCACTTGGTCAGCTGTTAGGATATGTTCCATAGCCCGTTTGACCACCACATGCTGGCTGGGCGGGCTATCAATCAAATCCTTCTGCGCTTTCTTGGTCGGGTAAACCAAAATTTCCCTCTGATTGTCAGGGTTTCGCTCACGACGGATGTAAGCCGCCTCTTCCAAAATTTTCAGATGCCGGCTAATGGCTGCGCGGTCAATTCCAAGCCTCTCCTGCAAGGCTGTTTGGTGAAGTGGTGTCTCCTCTAGCAAAATCTGAAGAATCCGATAACGGGTCAGGGAAATCCCCAACCGCTTTTCAAATAGATTGGTAATGGCCTCTTCGGTAATTTTCAGTTAGTAAAGTACCTCTTCCATGCTTGACATGACTTCTCCCATTTGTTGATTTGTCAATCGTTGACCAATCAATTGTACTGCAATCCGAATATTTTTCAACTATTTTGCTCATTATTTATAAAAATCCTTCTTCCCAGAGCTGATTTTGATATAATAAACTAAAACACCAAGGAAAGAGCTAGGGATGAAATGAAACAAAAAGAGCAAGACCTGGTCATTGACGTGCTTATGCTGGCCGGTAGCATCTTACTCCAAAGCGGGGCGGAAATTCATCGGGTGGAGGATACCATGATTCGCATCGCCCATTCTCATGGGATAATGGATGCCAATGTGCTGGCCATTCCAGCGGCCATTTTCTTTTCCATTGACCACACCAACATTTCCCGGATGAAGAGAATTGTCTCCTCCAGCTACAATATGCAGAAGGTCTGCGATGTCAATCAGGTCTCTCGTTCGCTGGTTGAAGGCCAGATTAGCCCTAAAGAGGCCTGGGAAATCCTGTCTGCTATCAAACTGGAAAAAGCACCTTACACGACTGGCCAGCTGATTTTGGCGGCTATTTTTGCCGTTCCCTTCTTTACCATTATGTTCGGCGGCTCCGCCTTGGATGCTTTTTGCGCTGCTGCTGCAACCGCTCTGGCCTTTCCCCTCTCGCTGCAGATTGAGAAATTTATCGGCATTGATTTTGTGACTACCTTCTGTGGAGCTCTGCTATTTTCCCTAACCGCCTACCTACTAGAGAAATACACCAGCCTGGCTATCAATCCCAACCTTATCAATGCTGGCGCTGTCATGCCCTTTGTGCCTGGTATCACCCTGACCAATGCGGTCCGAGATCTGATGACCAACCATATCAATACCGGCATGACCAAGCTCTTTCAAACGGCTCTAATTATCCTGTCCCTGGGTGCAGGGACCACTGTTGCACTCTTACTCGTGGGGTAACTTATGAATTTTTTACTACAAGCTGTAGCTTCTTTTCTAGCCATGATTACCTTCATGGTCATCCTCAATGTTCCTCGGAAACTTCTGGTTCCCGGAGGACTTCTAGGAATGTTTGTCTGGCTCCTCTATCTCCTACTGCAGGGACCAACCAATCCGCTCATTGCCACTTTTTTGGCAGCGGTCATTGGCTCCATGATTAGCCAGGTCATGAGCATCCTACTCAAGACACCCTCTATCATTTTTTCTCTGGCTATCCTGGCTCCTCTAGTCCCTGGCTATCGGTCCTATATGACAACGACCTATTTTGTTTCTGGAGATTATGCCCAAACCCTTGCCAATATCACCAGTGTCCTGACCCTCTGCCTCATCATTCCTATCGGTATGGCCAGCGGTACCGTACTCTTGCAAGTGTACAGAGCCATTCAAAAACGCTGGTACCAGACACCGACCACCTAGATTGAAACTAGGTGGTTTTTTTGGTACAATATTAGCTTAAAAAGGAGACCAGATGAACAATCAACCGACAAGCAATCTCAAACTAGCCGAACGTGGTGCACAGATTTCCATTTCAGCCTACATCCTCCTATCCGGGCTCAAACTAGCTGCTGGCGAGCTCTTTCATTCCGATGCACTTCGAGCCGACGCCTTCAACAACCTCTCTGATATCATAGGAAATGTGGCCGTGCTGATTGGCTTGAAAATGGCCCAAAAACCGGCTGATAGAGACCATAAGTTTGGCCATTGGAAAATGGAAGACCTTGCTAGCCTGATTACCTCTTTCATCATGTTTATGGTTGGTTTTCAGGTCCTCTATTCAACCATTGAAAAACTCCTGAGCAAGGAAGTGGTTCAAGTCGATATGCTGGGTGCCCTGGTGGGTATTTTCTCAGCCCTGGTCATGATTGGGGTCTATATCTATAACAGCAGACTGGCTAAAAAAGTCCATTCCAAAGGACTTGAAGCAGCTGCCAAGGACAATTTATCCGACGCAGTTACGTCAATTGGAACTTCCGTTGCTGTCTTTGCTGCCGCCTTCAACCTCAGTATTGTTGACAAGGTTGCAGCCATCGTCATCACCTTCTTCATCCTGAAAACGGCCTACGACATCTTCATGCAAAGTTTCTTCAGCCTATCTGACGGTTTCGATGAAGAATTGCTCCACAAGTACGAAGAGGATATCCTCAAGCTCCCCAAGATAGTCTCCGTCAAGTCCCAGCGAGGCCGAACCTACGGCGCCAATATTTATCTGGATATTGTCTTGGAAATGAATCCTGACCTTTCTGTTTACGAAAGCCATGAAATCACCGAGCAGGTTGAGCAACTCCTAACACTCAAACATGGTGTTTTTGATGTAGATATACACGTAGAACCATCTGAAATTCCACATGATGAAATCTACGAGCATGTTTACGACAAACTCTTCCGTTATGAAACTGAAATTCAGACCCATGCACCAGGCTATGAGGACTTGATTGACCCAGCCTATCTCCTGATTGATGCCAAAGGACGTTATCATGACAAGGATGGCATGCTGGAACAGCACCAGGTCCAGTCCACCTACTTGTCCAACTATCAAATGACATCTGTCAGTCAAAAATCCAAACTGGTCACCTTTGAAATCGGTGACTATGTCCACACCTCTCTCTGGCGCCGCCACGAAGAATGGACTGTCGTCTTCCATCAGATTTCTAAAAAACTGTAAAGAAAAAAATTCTCAGCCAAATGACGGTTGAGAATTTTTATTTGCTTAGTTTTTCACAGCATCAGTTGCCACATCTTCTCCGAACCATTTTTCAGAGATTTCCTGGAACTTACCTTCTTTATAAAGCTCTGTAAAAGCTTTGTTGATATTGTCTACCAAGGTCTTGTCTGACTTACGTACACCAACACCGAAGGCCTCGTTAGCATAGCCAGCATCAATGATATTGTAGTCATCAATGATACCTTCTTTTTGCAGATAGTAATTGGCATACACACGGTCAATCAAGAGCCCGTCGATACGGTCATTTTTCAAGTCGATAAGGGCCTCGTTGAAGGTCGCATACTGACTAGCATCACCGTCTTTTACCAGGTCCTTAAGAATTTCAGGCTGAGATGTAAATGCATAATAACCTGCAGAACCTGCTTGAGCACCGAGAACCTTGTCCTTCATGCCAGCTGGATCAGCAATAGAAGATGATTTCTTGGTCACCAAAACTTGCTGGTTGTCCATGTATTCATCAGAGAAAAGAACTTTTTCCTTGCGTTCATCTGTAATGGAATAGCCATTCCAAATCATATCAATATTGCCGTTATTGAGCTCTGTCTCTTTCAAGTCCCAGTCAATCGGTTGCCAATCAATCGTAATACCGTATTTTTCAAAAACAGCTGTTGCTAATTCGATATCAAAACCAGTGTATTGACCGTCTTTTTCTTCAAATCCCATCGGGACAAAGGTCTTATCAAAACCAATAGTCACTGACTTATCTTTTTCATAAGTAGACCAATTGTCTGACTCTGTAGTAGAACTGCCTGAGCCACAGGCTGCAAGGGCCAAACTTGTTACAAGAGCTGTTGCTCCAAGAATTATGTTTTTCATTTTCACCATGTCTTACCTCTTTAATGCTTCGGTTCAATCTTGATAATTTCATCTGCGATATTTTCAGCAAACTGCATATCGTGGGTTACCACAATCTGCGTGATTCCTGTCGCACGGTTTTCCAAAATCAGCTTTTCAACTTCTTTTCGTAGCTCAGGATCCAATGCCGAAGTCGGCTCATCGTAGCCAATAATCTCAGGATCAATCATCATTGCGCGAGCCAGGGCCACACGCTGCTTCTGCCCTCCTGATAGAGAATAAGGATAGGCTGCTGCGTGGTTGGCCAGGCCTAGTGTTTCCAGAAGTTTACGGGCCTTGTCTTCTGCTTCTATAGCCGACATATTTTGTGTCTTAATAGGGGAGAGGACCAAATTTTCCAATACTGAAAGGTGGGGGAAAAGCTGGAAATCTTGGAAAACAAAGCCTAGCAAATGTCGTTTCTCCAATTCCTCGACTGGCAGTTCTTGACCATTGTAAATCAGAGTACCTTCATCAATGGTCTCCAAACCTGCCAGCATACGGAGAAGCGTAGTCTTACCGCCACCGGATTGACCAACAATGGCGACAATTTTCCCCTCCGGGATGACCAAATCATAGTTGGAGAAAATCTGCTTGTTGCCAAATCGTTTGGATAGATTGCGTAATTCTAACATGACTTCCTCCTATTTGTAGTAATCAAATTTCTTTTCAACCTGTTTAGAAACCAGCGTAACCGCTCCAATCATGAGCAGGTAAATGGCTCCTGCAATAAACATAGGTGCTAGACTAGCATCACGGTTGGCAGCAGTTCGACTGGCCAAGAGCAAGTCACTAACTCCCAGGGCGTAGACCAGAGAGGTATCCTTGACCAGGGTCATGACTTCATTGAAGACACTTGGTAGGACAATCTTGACAACCTGGGGCAAGACGATGTAGCGAATAGTCTGAAGAGGTGTAAATTTCAAGACCTTAGCCGCCTCATACTGACCAGCTGGGATAGCCTCAATTCCTCCACGGAAAATCTCAGAGAAATAAGCCGCATAGTTGAAGGTAAAGGCAGTAATCACCGCTGGCATCCTGTCAAATGTAATCCCCACACTCGGCAAGACGTAGTAGACAAAAATCAATTGCAGGAGCAAGGGAGTCCCTCGCATAATAAGTACATAAAAATGCAAGAGCCACTGCAAGGGCTTGAATTTGATTTGCATGAGGAAGGCAAAGACAGCTCCCAAAGGCAAGGACAAGACTAATACTAAAACAAATACTTGTAAGGAGACTAAAGCACCATCCACCAAGGGGGGCAAGACTTCCAAAATATAATCCATAAACATCTCCCAAAAGAGTTATTATCTTATCTAGTATAGCAGAAACTTGGGCGATTTGAAAGAAATTTGTCAGAATTTTTCATAAATTTCACACAAAAATCGAATATTCATGCAAAAATCCACCAAATTTACAGGTGGATTTGCAAGCTTATTCAACTGTTACTGATTTCGCCAGGTTACGCGGTTTGTCCACATCCAGACCACGTTGGAGCGTCGCATAGTAGGCAATCAATTGGGTTGGGACAACCATGGCAATGGTAGACAAGAATGGGTGAGCACTAGTCACTGTGAAGTCATCCTCTTCCTTGGCAATGGCCTCGTCAACGATAGTCATGACATGAGCACCACGCGCCACCACTTCCTGGATATTTCCACGGGTGTGGCTGGCCAGATGAGGATTATTTGAAATCAAGGCCAAAACCGGCACACCGTCTTCAATCAGGGAAATGGTACCATGCTTGAGCTCTCCAGCAGCAAAACCTTCACACTGGATATAGGAAATTTCCTTGAGCTTGAGAGCCGCTTCCATAGAAACATAATAGTCGCTGCCACGTCCGATATAGAAGGCATTTCGAGTTGTACCAAGTAGTTTCTCCACTTTCTCAGCAATAATATCTTTTTCTGATAAAGTAGCCTCGATAGACTGGGCAACAATGGACAATTCGTGTACCAAATCAAATTCCTTGGCATAGGTATTTCCATTGGCATCCCCAACAGCCTTGGCCAAGAAAGCTAGAGTTGCAATCTGAGCAGTATAGGCCTTGGTCGAAGCAACAGAGATTTCTGGACCAGCATGGAGCAACATGGTGTAGTTGGCCTCACGAGACAGGGTAGAGCCTGGAACGTTTGTCACCGTCAAACTTGGAATGCCCATTTCATTGGCCTTAACCAAAACCTGACGGCTATCCGCTGTCTCACCAGACTGGCTGATGAAGATAAAGAGGGGCTTTTGGCTCAAGAGCGGCATATTATAACCCCATTCAGAAGAAATCCCCAGCTCAACTGGTGTATCCGTCAACTTCTCCATGAAGTCTTTTGCGGCAAATCCTGCGTGGTAGGAAGTACCAGCTGCTAGGATATAGATACGGTCAGCATCTTGTACTGCCTTGACAATCTCCGCATCAACTGTTACTTGTTCATCAGTATTTGTGTATGCGCCAATCAATTTACGCATGACAGCTGGTTGCTCATCAATTTCCTTGAGCATGTAGTAAGGATAGGTTCCCTTACCGATATCAGACAGATCAAGCTCAGCAGTGTAGCTTCCACGTTCGATAGCATTGCCGTCGTAGTCCATAACTTGAACACTGTCTTTTTTCACGATAACCAATTCTTTGTCGTGAATTTCCATATATTCACTGGTTTCACGAATCATAGCCATGGCATCGGAGCAGACCATGTTGTAGCCATCACCCAGACCAATCAAGAGTGGTGATTTATTCTTAGCAACATAAATCGTATCCGCATCTGTCACATCAATCAAAGCAAAGGCATACGAACCTTGGATGATATGAAGTGCCTTTTTGAAAGCCTCCAAAGTTGACAAGCCTTCTGAGGCAAATTGTCCAATCAAATGAACAGCAATTTCAGTATCCGTTTGCCCTTTAAAATCATGGCCTGCCAGGTAGTCTGCCTTGATTTCAGCATAGTTCTCAATCACACCATTGTGGACCAGAATATGGCCAGCTGTTTGGGATGTATGAGGGTGGGCATTGTTTTCAGTTGGCTTGCCATGGGTAGCCCAGCGTGTATGGCCGATACCAGCTGTGCCATCTGTCTTATCCCCTACCTTAGCGGAAAGTTCTGCAATACGACCCACAGCCTTAACCAGGTGGTCTTCTGAACCACCGGTCACAAAAATACCAGCTGAATCATAACCACGGTATTCCAATTTTTCCAAACCTTGAATCAAAATATCTGTTGCGTTTGTATTTCCAACAACACCAACAATTCCACACATATCCTATCACCTCGGTGTTTGCTACACCGACTTTCATTCATTTTCAATAAATTGGTCTAGTCAGATTTTCTACTACAAAGACCAGTAAAAACAGTATATAACAGACTTATAAACTTGTCAATCATTAAATTGGTATAGTCAACTTTTAATTTTCGATGAAAATTTTTGAAAATAAAAGAACCAACCTCTATTGGGTTAGTCCTGTTTCAATAAAGCCAAATTTTGACAAGGGGCTGATTCTAAAGCTCAAGCGCCCTATAATGTCACTCTGATCAATCAAACCAAAGCTGCGGCTATCATTCCGGTCCATTCGATTATCATTTAAGACCAGAATCTTACCTTTGGGAATAACCTGAAACTCCCCGCCTGTTAGGGTTTCAATCGTCAAGTCTTCCGTATAATACTCCTGCTCCGGGATAAGCTCCAAATAATCCTCACGCACAATCTTTTGGTTGCGGTAGAGAACATTATCTAGATAGGTCGCTGTTTCCTCTTCGAGGGCGATAATCCTGCTAACATGTTCCTTGCCCTCGTGTTCGTATAGGACAAATTCCCCATGCTTGAGTTCTGTATTCTTTAGGGCGATAATGACATCATTTCGCTTAATGTAGTCATTGGCCATGGTTGAAGTAATACGCACTGGTTCAAACAACCATACCCTCAGCCCAATAATTCCTAAAATCAGCAATACCAACAATAAGAGTTGGCGAAAAAGGTCTCTCTTTACCATAATCTCTCCAATCTCTATTAGTATAGCATATTTTCATGAAAATACTTGACATTTACCCTTGGAGGTGACGATAAATTTCCTGGGCAATGACCTGATTGCCCAGCGGACTGAGATGCAGGCCATCGCTATAGTACTCCAGTTTCCCCTTGGTTATGGGATAGAGATTGATGACAGGCAGGCCCAGCTCCTGACCGATTTGAGGAATGATAGCCTGCAACTCTTCCTCGATAATCTGGTTATTGAGGCCGAAGCGGCTGGTTGGCACGAAAGGCGGGATAACCAGGTAGACGTCTGGCTGGCTGGGCAAATCCATATAACGCTCTGCCATTTCCTTATACTCTCGCCGAAAGCCTTCCTTGTTCCAGTAAGGTCCCCGGCTATCATTGCTACCAATCATGATGATGACGATGTCAGCCTCGCTCTCCAAGGACAGTTGGGCATTTTCTTCCTTGAAATAGGGAAAATCTGCTGTCGATTGGAGGGAACGGCCGCTAAGACCGAAGTTGGACACCTGGTAGTGGTGACCCAATTTTTCAGCCAAAATAGACGGATAAGCATCCTTTTCACGATTGTCCAGCCCATAACCATAGGTCAGACTGTCTCCCACTGTTGCTACTTTGACGGCTCCGCTCCCAAGCGTCAGAACCTCTGGATACATAATATCAGACACAATCTCTCTCCTTGATTTCTAGATTCTATTGTAACATGGGGGAAAAAATAAATAAACTCCTGAATTTGTGATATAATGAACATTATGAAGAAACATATCATCATTATTGGTGGAGGCATTGTTGGTTCAACCGCTGCCTTCTACCTTTCTCAAGATAGCAATATTGACCTGACACTGATTGACCACGGTGTTGGTACAGCTACCCGTGCTGCTGCTGGCATTATCTGCCCCTGGATGGCCCAGAAGAAAAACAAGGACTGGTACCGCCTGACCTCGAAAGGTGCTGTCTTCTACCGCCAGTTGGTAGCTGATTTAGAAAGTGCAGGAGCCAAGGACATCCCCTTCAAGCAAACTGGAACCATTGGCCTTAAAAGCAAGCCCGAACTCCTGGACAAAATCAAGAAAATCGCAGAAGACCGCAGGCTAGACACCCCTACCATTGGAGACATCACTACTCTTGAAGGACAAGAAGTCAGCAACTATCTACCACCACTCAAGCCTGATTTCTACGGTATCCACCTGGAAGGCGGCGGCCGTATCGACGGTGGAAAACTGATTGACTTGTTACAGGAAAAGTTTTTGGAAAATGGCGGAGCTCTATTGCAGGGACAGGCTAGACTGATAGATGAAGGAACTGTTCAGCTGGATGGGCGAGAACTAACTGCCGACCACATTATCCTAGCTACCGGTTCCTGGTTGCCAGATATGCTGGAACCTCTCGGCTATCAGGTAGATGTCCGTCCACAAAAAGGTCAGCTTCTGGAATTGGATACAGATTTTGATACCAGCGGCTGGCCAGTCTGCATGCCCTATGGTCAAATTGACATCCTGCCGTTTGAGAATGGAAAAATCATTGTCGGGGCCACCCACGAGGATAATATGGGCTATGATTTGACCCTTGACCCTGAAAAAATCCAAACCATGCATGAAAAATCTGCGGAATTTATGCCTGATTTGGCCAACTACCCTGTGGTCCGTACTCGTATTGGTACCAGGGCCTATACTTCCAACTACGCACCATTTTACGGAACTGTTCCTGAAATGGACAATATCTGGGTGGCCAGTGGTCTGGGCTCTTCTGGCCTGACTAATGGCCCCTTTATCGGCTGGCAAATTGCCAAAGAAATTCTGGGCAAGGATACGAATTTTGACAGAAGTCCTTATGAGCCTGCCAATTATATTAAAAGATAATACGACAATCCTGCCAAATGGTAGGATTTTTGATTTGGCTCATGCAAAAAGTCTATCGCTTCCGCAATAGACTTCTCAATTTAATTATTATTGTACGGTGCGCACACGCATTGTGTTTGTAGAACCTGCTACACCTACTGGTACACCAGCAACGATTACAATGTTATCACCTGCAACAACAAGTCCTTCTTCCTTAGCAATACGCTCAGCCAAGTCGAACATATCGTCTGTTGAGTTTGGACGGTCTGTCACAACTGGGATGACACCCCAGTTAAGCATCAATGATTTTTGAACTTTCTCAGTGAAAGTAATTGCCAAGATGTCTGCATCTGGACGGTATTTAGAGATAGCACGCGCAGTGTAACCAGTTTCTGAAACTGTTACGACCAACTTGATATCCATTGAGTGGCAAGCATCTTTAACCGCAGATGCCACAACCTCAGTTTTAGATGAACGGTTGAAAGTGTCAGAGTTCAAACGACCGTACTCGTTAAGAAGAGTTTGTGCGTTTTTGTTAACAGTTGCCATAGTGCGAACTGATTCAACTGGGTATTTACCGTTAGCTGACTCACCTGAAAGCATAGTAGCATCTGTACCGTCGATAACAGCGTTGAAGACGTCAGAGATTTCTGAACGAGTTGCACGTGGCTTGTCAGTCATTGTTTCCAACATGTTTGTAGCTGTGATAACTGCTTTACCAGCTGCATTGACTTTCTTGATAATCATTTTTTGGTAAACTGGAACCATTTCAAATGGTACTTCGATACCCATGTCACCACGTGCAATCATGATACCATCTGAAGCTTCGATGATTTCATCAATATTGTCGATACCTTGTTGGTTTTCGATTTTAGAGAAGAGTTGTACGTGTTCGTTACCGGTCTCTTTCAAGATAGCACGAACTGACTCAACGTCTTGTGCAGTACGAACGAATGAGATAGCGATGAAGTTAAGACCTTGTTCAAGACCGAAACGGATATCCGCATCGTCACGCTCAGCAAGCGCTGGGAAAGGAATCTTAGTGTAAGGAATGTTTACACCTTTTTGCTTAGCAATAACGCCATCGTTCTCAACACCAACGATAAATTCACGTTTTTCTTCATCTTTGGCAATAACAGTCAAACCTAGTTTACCATCGTCAACAAGAATTTGCTTACCAACTTCAACGTCGTCGAAGATGTCTAGGCCACCAGCAACGTTCAAGGCAATCACTTCTTGAGTTGACTTGATACCTTGTTTTGTAGCAACACGCAATTGGTCACCAGTCTTATAAGCGTACTCACCTTCGCCTGATTCGAACAATTCAGTACGGATTTCAGGACCTTTTGTATCAAGCAAGAAACCTACTTTTTTGCCAGCGATTTCTTCTGCACGACGTACAGTTGCCATACGTGCACCTTGCTCAGCATGGTCACCATGTGAGAAGTTGAAACGGAAAACGTTAGCACCTTCAGTAATCAATTGAGCAATTTTTTCAGCTGATGCTTCAACATCCAACTGCTCACCCCAGTAACCTGACTCACCGAATTTCTTACCACCGCGGAATTCTACCGCAGGACCAAGGGTTGCAACGATTTTAACACGTTTGTTCATCTTAACTAAACTCCTTCTTATTTCTGGTCTTATGACCTTAATAACTAATTTTCTAGACTATCTATTAGATAGACAAGTTACGGTTCAACTCAGCCATGTCAAGGTCTGCTTTATGCGGATTGTTAACGACAATCTTACCTTCAGCAGTGAGGCTAAACAAGGCACCTTCTTCGGCAGTACCAAGGATTGGGTTTTCCACCATTTGCTCATTGCGGATACCGACAGCAAGTCCGCCACGGCCTTCTTTGAGCAATTTAACAGCGTGAGCACCCATACGTGACGCAAGAACGCGGTCACGAGCTGTTGGTGAACCACCACGTTGGATGTGACCAAGTTCAGTCACACGAAGGTCACTTGTGTCACCAGCTGCTTTCAATTCTTCAGCAAATTGAGCTGCTGGCATAACACCTTCTGCCAAGACAATAATGCTATGTTTCTTACCATTGTCATAACCTGCCTTGATGCGAGCAACAATATCCTTGATGTCAAACTCTTCTTCCGGCACAACGATAACGTCCGCACCTGATGCGATACCTGACCAAAGGGCAATGTCACCTGCATGGCGACCCATTACTTCGATCACAAAGGTACGACGGTGACTAGAAGATGTGTCACGAATCTTATCAATGGCATCCATAGCTGTAGTCACAGCTGTATCAAAACCGATGGTAAAGTCTGTTCCTACGATATCATTATCGATTGTTCCTGGCAAACCAATTGCTGGGAAACCATGCTCTGTCAGACGCATCGCACCGTGGTAAGAACCGTCACCACCGATAACAACAACGCCTTCAATACCATGTTTTTTCAGCTGTTCAATCCCTTTTAATTGACCTTCCAATTGGGCAAATTCAGGATAACGAGCTGAACCGAGGAAGGTACCACCACGAGAAATGATATCTCCTACTGAGCGTGCAGACAATTCATGGATATCTCCGGCAACCATTCCAGCATAGCCCTCATTGATACCGTATACTTCCATTCCTTCTGAGATTGCTTGGCGAACAACTGCACGAATGGCAGCATTCATACCAGGTGCGTCACCACCACTGGTCAAAACACCAATACGCTTCATTATATGCTCCTTCAATTTTCAATTTAACTGCCTTATTATAACACACTTGACTAGATCTTGCTCGTCTTTTTACGCTTTTTCAACGAAAAACCGTTTTCATAGCAAATTCAGCCAACTCTTGCTCTAATTGAGGCGTTTTCATCACTTGAAACTGGTCTACCTGAATGGTCTGATTGCTGTCTTGGTAATGCAGAACGACAGGAATTGATCCCTTATATTTGGCTAAAATTCGAGCAACTGCATGGTCATGCTCCCGGTTTTCCAGTAAAATCCACAGCTTTTCCAGACTGACTATTTCTAACTTGTCAGCCACCAGTTGTAACTGTCCCTCCCTTTCCTGGACCTTGCCAGTTACGTAGAGGATATCCCCTTCCTTCAAGAACTGCCCTGTCTGTTGGTAGAGTTCCGGAAAGACCGTGACTTCCGATTTATCTTTCATATCGGTCACTTGTAGAAAGGCCATGGGCTGACCCGATTTCTTGGTCCGAATCCGGCGGATAGACTGAACTTGTATCAGGATGGTCACCCGATTTCCAGCCACCAAATCGCCTAAATCGGTCACAGGTCGCTGGGTCTCCTGTCGGAGCTTAATCAGAGGATGAGGACTGATACCGATACCTAGCACGGCCTGTTCCAGCTGGTATTTTTCACTATCATTAAAGTAGTCCGACTGGAGCCAGCTATAGGTCTCCTCCGCAAAAAAGCTACCAAAGGCATCTGCAAAGACAAAGAGATTGTCCAGATTTTCTACTATCTTCTTGCGATTGGACTCAAATTCATCAAATAAACCGATGTGAATGAGCGGAGTCAGCAAATCCTTCTTTTTATACTGGGCAGGCAGTTTCAAGATAAAATCTTCGACCGACTTGTAGGGACGGTTTTCAATCAACCAGAGGGAGAAATCCTTGGGCAGACCCTTGATATTTTTCAAGCCTAGATAAATCTTGGACTTGTCGAACTTGTCATAGTAGGGAATGGTGTTCATCGACAACCTAGCCACCTGAAAGTCAAATTGCAGGGCATCCGTTATATATGTACTGCTAGAGAAATTCAGCATGACATCAAAGAAGATGTCCGGATAGTGGGTCTTGAAATAGGCCATTTGGAAGGCCAGGGCCGAATAGGCGTAGGCATGACTGCGGTTAAATCCATAACCTGCAAACTTGGCCATCATGGCAAAAATCTTCTTGGCCTTGGTTTCCTCATGTCCATTGGCTAGCGCTCCTGCCAGAAAATCCGCCTCCATGGCCTGCATCTCCTCAGCCTTTTTCTTGGACATGGCCCTGCGGAGCAAATCGGCTTTCCCCAGAGTAAACCCAGCATAAACCTGGGCTATCTGCATGACCTGCTCCTGGTAGAGCATAATGCCATAGGTTGGTCGGAGAATGTTTGCAACGGACGAATCCAGCAAATCAATCTCTTCCTGACCTTGCTTGCGTTTGACAAAATTATCGATATAGTCGCTGGCACCTGGTCGGTTGAGACTGGTTGTCGCTACCACATCTTCAAATCGGTTGGGCTTGACCCTCTGGAGGAGATTGATAGCTCCCGGTTGTTCAAACTGGAAGATCCCCTTGGTTTTACCAGCAGCAAAGAGCGCCAAGGTAAGTGAATCTTCCAGGTCAATACCGGCAATATCAATAGTTTTCCCATATTTATCAGCCACAGCTTGGGCCATTTTTTGGACAAAGGTCAGGTTACGCAGGCCCAAGAAGTCCATTTTCAACAGACCATTGGCCTCGACAGCATGGGCATCATACTGGGTAATCAGCATGTCCTCACCCATTTTTAGGGGAATTGTATCCGTCAGCTCTTCATCACTCATAACGACACCGGCTGCGTGGATAGAGGTCTGGCGAGGCTGCCCTTCAATCTGCTGGGCAATAGCAAAGGCCTTCTGGTACTCTATTTTACTGTTGATGAGCTGGCGGAAGGAAGCATTGCGCTGATAGGCTGATGCAAGACTGTCTTTAAAAGAAATCTTGCGGGTAATGTTGGTCAACTCGTATTCGGGCGTGCCAAAGCGTTTGAAAACATCCCTTATAGCCTGCTTGGCCCCAAAGGTCGAATAGGTCACAATTTGGGCAGCATGGGTCGAGCCATAACGGTCACGAACATAGTGGATAAAGTCTGGTCGATGAATATCCGGAATATCAATATCAATATCCGGCATGGAATAGCGTTCTTCATTTAGGAACCGTTCGAAGAGCAGATTGTGCTTGACCGGGTCAATGCCTGTGATATTAAGAGCATAGGCCACCAAGCTCCCTACTGCAGACCCCCGTCCCATTCCCATATAGTAGCCCTGGCTACGTCCAAAGCGCAAGAGGTCCCAGACGATAAGGAAATAGTCATCAAAGCCCATCTTGTGAATGACAGCCAATTCCCTATCCAATCGCTCTTGATAAGCCGGCTCAAATAAGCCTTTTTCTCGCAAGCCTGCCTCAGCCTGCTCGCGAAGTTCTTCTACTGCCGACCGTTGTCTGTTGAAACGTGGTAATTTGAGACTTTTGTCCAAATCATAGGAAATACCTTGAACCAGTTTTTCCAGATTGACCACTGCCTGTGGAAAGCGGCTGCTAAACAAGTCTTTCAGACTATCTGCCGATAAAAGGACCTGACCTGGCTCCAAGTCAGGGACTTGGTTGAGCTGGACATTATCCCGAATTGCCCTCAGCACCTGGAGGGCCTGAGCCTGCTCTCGGTCAAACAAACGAACGGGATAGAGAGGCAAGATAGGTTGTGTAAACTCTTGGACAGGTGTTTCCAAGCCCACACCAATATAAAAATCCAGCCCCAGGTCTAACTGGTCAATTCCTGGAAAATAAGGCAGGATAAGGGCCACATCTTGCAGATACTGACGAATGCTCTCAAAATCATCCTGTCCCAGCATCTTGGCCGTTGATATCTTAAGGAGATTGCGATAGCCAGTCGTAGACAGGGCTACTAATTTCGTGGCAATTGGATGCTCATAGCCAGCCAAATCCCAGTCGAACTCACAACCAATGACAGGCTGTAGACCAACTAATTGACAGCTTTCCATAAAACTGTAGGCTGCATAGAGATTATCCCTATCCATCATCCCAATGGTCCGATAGCCCAGCTCTTTGGCCTGCTGGACATAGCGGTCAATGGTGACCATGCTATCCATAAAGGTATAGACGGTTTTGGTATCTAATTGTGCTAGCATGGCTACCTCCTTTTTCTATATTATATCAAAAATTCCTTCTAATTTTTTTCAAAATATCGTCTCTTTTCGCTTGCATTCTTAAAAATATTATTGTATTATGTAATCAGAACAAGAACACAGGGAGCCTGTCTCCCGGAAAGGATTCTCTTATGGCTTGGAAATTTGATAACAACATGCCCATCTATATCCAAATCACCAATACAATTAAATTACAAATTGTAACCAATCAATTAAAACCTGGAGATAAGTTGCCAACCGTGCGGGACCTGGCTGAAATTGCCGGTGTCAACCCAAACACGGTCCAGCGGGCCCTGTCCGACTTGGAGGCAGAAGGTTTTGTCTACTCCGTCCGCACAACAGGCCGCTATGTGACAGACAACCAGGAACTGATTACTCAGACCCGCCTCCACCTGGCGCAAAAGGAATTGGAAAACTTTATCAACAATATGTTGGACCTCGGTTTTAGCCAGGACGAATTGACCGAACGATTGGATGATTATTTGAAAGGAATTAGCTATGAATAACCCATATACTTTAGTCGAACTGCAACAAGTTTCAAAATCTTATGGCGGAGCTGTTGCCCTCAACAATGTCAACCTGAAATTAGGCGCTGGAAAAATCATCGGTCTCCTGGGTCCAAACGGTTCTGGTAAGACCACTCTCATCAAGCTCTTAAACGGTTTGCTCCAGCCTGAATATGGCCAAATCATTATCAACGGCCGCACTCCTTCACCAGAGACCAAGGCTATCGTGTCCTATCTGCCAGATACGACCTATCTGGACGAGCATATGAAGGTTTCAGATGCCCTCACATTCTTCACGGATTTTTACGCAGATTTTGACAAGGAACGGGCCATCCATCTCTTGCAGGACCTAGGAATTGACCTCAACGCCCGCATGAAACACCTGTCAAAAGGAAACAAGGAAAAGGTGCAGTTGATTTTGGTCATGAGCCGCCAGGCCCAGCTCTATGTCTTGGATGAGCCAATCGGTGGTGTAGACCCTGCAGCCCGCGACTACATCCTCACAACCATTGTCAACAACTATTCGCCTACTTCTTCTGTCATCATCTCTACCCACTTGATTTCAGATGTAGAGCAAATTTTGGATGAGGTCATCTTTCTTCATTATGGAAGTGTTATACGTCAAGGAAATGTCGACGATTTGCGGATTGAAACGGGTGAGTCTATCGATCAACTCTTCCGTCAGGATTTCAAAGCTTAGTCAAATAGGAGATAATTATGTTTAAGAAATTGGTAAAATACGAATTCCAATCTGTGGGCAAGTGGTACTTCGGTATCTATGCCGGAACCCTAGCTTTAGCCACTGTGCTTGCTTTTTGGGTACAAGCCATATCCAGCCGTTCTGATCAGCCTGAAATAGCTGAAGGGATTTTCGTGGGATCCGCCTTCATGATTTTCGGTATCCTAGTAGCAGCCCTCTTCCTCTCAACCTTCCTTATGATTATCAATCGTTTCCGGAAAAATGTCTATGGTAGACAGGGCTATTTGACCATGACTTTACCTGTCAATGAGCACCAAATCATCCTCAGCAAGCTCTTTGCCTCTCTGGTTTGGTATCTCTTGTCTGGTATTACAGCCGTTCTTTCCATTGGTATCGTCATAACAGTCCTCCTGATAAACACCGGCGAGGTTCTTCCAGATCTACAAGTTGTTCTGGAACAGATAAATGTGGCATCACTAGCTAGCTACTTAATTGACAGTTTTATCGGTGCCATTACTTGGATTCTGCTTATCTATTTTTCAGTTTCTGTCGGTCAACTCTTCAAGGACCACCGTCTCCTGTTCGCGATTATCACCTATATCGGTATCACAGTCGTGGTCGGCATTTTGACGAATCTGCTGTATTTAAATAATCTGGAAGGAATGTTCGGTTCACCCTTATCACTCTATCCAAACCCAGTAATGGTCCTAATCAACATTATATTGGCCTTCGCCTACTACTTTGGTACCCATTACATCATGACCAAGAAATTGAACCTACAATAAAAAGAAAAACGCTCTCTGCCAGTTACTTTTGTAGCTAGTAGAGAGCCTTATTTTGCAAAAGAAAAAGAACAGTCAATGCTGTTCCTTCATTTCTATACGGAAGACATGGGATTCGAACCCACGCACGCTGTTACACGCCTACCGCGTTTCCAACACGGCCTCTTGAGCCTCTTGAGTAATCTTCCATATATGGAGCTGGTGGGAGTCGAACCCACGTCCAAACACCTGCTAACTTATTCGTCTACAACCATAGGTTATGTCTTGCTTTAACTTGGGCTCGATACATAACTCAAATCCAGACCAAGCGAGTTAGTACATCTCTTTTGGGACAGCCTAACTCAATCCCAACGTAGCTTGTTATTTTAAGACCAATCAGCAAACACAAGCAATTCGCGACTGGTCACGCAGGCAGGTTATTAAGCTGCTAATGCGTAAGTGTTTGTATTTTTTGCAGTTATATTTAACTGGCATTTTTACATCTGCCGATGAGTTGCAGAACAAGCCTCATAATGCCTGTCGAATCCGTAACAACCCCGTAGGTTTGATACTTGGTTAGTATAACAGATTTTAGTAAAAATTGCAAGACTGCAATCGCTTAATTTCATTTTCAAATTTTCTAGAAATATGGTAAAGTAATATCATGTACAAATTCTCTCAAAAAGCCATCCAGGTCCTAAGCGTTCTAACCTTGATTGGAACGGCTGTTTTCCTCTTTTGGCTCTATAAAATCGGGATTCTAAATGATCAAAATGTCCTCAGTCACTTCATCAAGAGTCAAGGGGCACTGGGTAGTCTGTCCTTTTTATTGCTACAAATCATTCAGGTTGTTTTCCCTATTATTCCCGGGGGCGTTACTACTGTTGTTGGCTTTTTAGTATTTGATTTTTGGTGGGGATTTTTGCTCAATTACATTGGTATTTTTGTCGGCGGTATTATCCTCTTCTGGTTGGCCAGACGCTACGGCAAAAAATTCTGCCTGCTCTTTATGTCTGAAGAAACCTTCTACAAATATGAAAGCAAGATTGACAACAAGCGCGGTTACGAGATATTCTTTATCCTCTGTATGCTATCGCCCATTTCGCCTGCGGATATCGTTGTCATGATTACAGGATTGACCAGTATGAGCTACCGAAAATTCATTCTCATCACCCTCCTCTGCCGTCCGGTTTCCATCGTTGCCTATAGTTATTTTTGGATTTACGGCAGCCAGTGGTTACAACAATTCTTACAATAAAAAAAATCCTCATCTATGCGTTTAGATGAGGATTTTTTAGTGCTGACCTTAGTTATAAAAGGTTCCATTTTTTGCGTATACTCTGTAAATTCCATCTTTTTGTCGAACAAATCGAAAATCTACGAATGTTTGCTTTGAACCAGATCCATTTTTGTAAAATATTTGAAGTTCTTTCCTTTCTTCGAAAATTCCTCCTCCATAAGCAAACAGAGTAGCTTCATATGGTAGACCTCCCAAAGCAATCACCTCTTCATAGCCCATCCCGCCTTGTCCTGTATTGCTATCTCCCACGATGACTTGCTGAAATACTTCTTTGGTCCACAAATTCGTATTTGGATCTGCTTCCTTGGTCGGGAACTGGTCATCTGGTAAATAAAAGACTTCCTTATTCATTAAATAGTAGTCTGAACCATTTTTATAAAAGACCAATTTAAGGTTTCGCTGGTCTTCATTGATCCCATACTCCATAGCAGCGTAAGTTAAAAATAAGTATTCTTCTGAATATTCGCCGAATCTAGCTGATGAAGGTTTTCCATATTTCTCAATGATATCCGACAAACTATCCCCAGTGGCATCCTCTTTCATCCCAGTTACCAAACTATCATAGTCTTTCAGTGTCCAATTAAAACTAAATTCTTCTTGTGTAGCAGTCAATCCGCGCGTAAAGTCTGTCACGCCTGTGTCACTAGCTTCTGTCCAAGTTTGACTGACCGCTGACGAAAACTGCCGATCCGTACTCACAGAACTTGGAGAATAGGTTGAACACTATTGACAAATAGACCTGTACATGTGCGGTCTACGATCTCTGAAAAGTCCCCAGTCCAAGCGCTCACGCGCTCCCTTGTCCAAATCATAAGTAGCAAGCAAGACAACTTCTTCCTCTCGTCCCGCTTGTTCAATCAATTCACCTGTTTCATCAGTCATAAAGGACGAACCATAAAAACGCAGGCTAGAAGATTGGCCGCCATTTTCTACAGAAGGCCGTACTTTTTCCAAGCCAATTCGATTGGCCGCAATGACAGGTGTGATATTGGCTGCAGCATGACCCTGCATAGTCCGCTGCCAATGACCTTGGCTATCAGTATCCAAAATCGGCTCCGAACCAATAGCTGTTGGGTAAAAGAGTAATTCTGCTCCATTCAGAGCTAGACAGCGAGCCGTTTCTGGAAACCATTGATCCCAGCATATTCCGATACCAAACTTGGCATAACGAGTTTCCCAGACTTTAAATCCAGTATTTCCAGGTGTGAAGTAAAACTTCTCCTGGTAATAATGGTCATCAGGAATATGGGTCTTGCGATAAACTCCCAAAACTGTCCCATCCGCATCAATAACTGCAATCGAGTTATACAGGCTATTGCCATCCTTTTCATAAAAAGAAATGGGCAAAACCACCTGTAACTCCTTGGCAATAGGAATAAAGTGCTGAATAGCATCATTTTCTTCTACAGACTTGGCATAGTTATAGTAATCATACTGGCGTTCCTGACAAAAATAAGGACGCTCAAAGAGTTCGGGTAGGAGGATAATCTGCGCTCCCTGACCAGCAGCCTGTCTAACCAAACGCTCAGCAGTCTCCAGATTTTCCTCAAGATCCTGACTACACTGCATCTGAACAGCTGCAACAGTAACATTTCTCATATTATTTATCCTTTTCATAAATTCTTTATGGGAGATAGAATGTTCCTGAGATAAGGAAAGACGGTACAGGCTATACTAGAGTATGCCAAACCGAATTGACGCAATATCAGGGACATTTAGCCCCATAAAGAGGAATTTGCTGGGTAATACAATGAACATTCCCACCCCCAAGCAGGATGTCACGGGCTGGAATGCCTACGATTTTTCTGGTGGGAAAAAGCTGCGCTAGAAGCTCAAGTGCCTGCGCATCATGCTCGTCATCAAACTGGGGCACTAAAACCGCACCGTTGCTGACGTAAAAATTCACATAGGAAGCCGCCAAGCGTTCGCCTGCTGTTCGTTCTTCTTCCCCCTCTTCATAAACATAGCCTGGCAAGTCCTCTTCTGTTACTAGAATAGGATGTTTGGGAATAGGCAATTTGTGGACGGTCAACTTTCTACCCTTGGCATCCACTTGCTTTTCCAAGTAGTCCAAATCTGCTCTGGACATGGCATATTGGGGATCTGACTCATCATCCGTCCAGGCTAAAACTATCTCAGCTGGGCCAACAAAGGCCGCAACATTGTCCACGTGTTCATTGGTTTCATCATTGTAGATACCATAAGGCAGCCAGAGGACCTTTTCAGCTCCTAGACTATCTAGAAGTACTTGCTCAATCTGATCCTTAGTCAGATGAGGATTGCGGCCTGGGCTCAGCAAACAGGATTCGGTCACCAAGATGGTTCCTTCACCGTCACTATGGATGGCTCCACCTTCTAGGACATAGGGATGGGCATCATGGACTGGCAGACCGATGGCCTGACTAAATCGACTAGCCACCTGATCATCTGCTTCGTAGTCCTGATAAAGACCATCATAGCTTCCGCCCCAAGCGTTAAAGGCCCAATCAACAGACAAAGCTCTGCCATTTTCATTGACCAAAACCGTCGGACCTGTATCACGCGCCCAAGCGTCGTTGGTGGGGATGTCCAGATAGGTAACACCATCACCCAGCATGGATTGGGCCTCCTCACGATGTACCTCGTCCACCAAAAGATAGACCTGCTCGCTTTCAGCAATGGTTTTAATGACCTGGCTAAAGGCTTTTTTTGCCCCCTGACCATCAAAGGGCCAGGATCCTGGGCGAGTCGGCCACACCATTAGGGTTCCATGATGGGGCTCATACTCAGCAGGCATGCGGTAACCCGCTGCTTTGGGACTTTCTATCATGACAACCTCCCCTTGAAATCTTCATAGCCAAATTCCTTGATAATACGGCAGTTACCAGACTTGTCCATGAGGGCCAGACTTGGCAGACCGATGCCGTTGAAGGTATTATTTTTAACAAAAGAATAGATTGCCATGTCCTCAAAATAGAGTTTGTCACCAATCTCCACAGGCTTTTCAAAGGAATAATCGCCGATGATGTCGCCCGTCAGACAGGTATTGGAAGACAGTCGGTAAGTATAGGCCTTTTCACCAGCCTCAAAGCCATGGCGAAGCGGTGGACGATAAGGCATTTCCAAAACATCTGGCATGTGACAGGTCGCAGAGGCATCCAAGACCAAGGTTTCAATACCATTTTCCACAATATCCAGCACTTCAGTAACCAGATAACCTGCGTTGAGAGCAATAGCCTCACCTGGCTCGATATAAACTTCCAGACCGTAGGTGGTTTGGATGTGCTGGATACAATCAATCAAGATTTCCAACTGGTAGCCCTCACGGGTCACATGATGGCCACCACCCATATTGAGCCATTTAAGCTTGTGAAGATAGGGACCGAATTTCTCCTCGACTGCTGCCAAAGTTATTTTCAAATCATCCGCATCCTGCTCGCAAAGGGTATGAAAATGCAGACCGTCCACCATGTCAATCAAATCTGGGCTGAATTTGTCAATGGTCACTCCAAAACGAGAACCTGGGGCACAGGGGTCGTAAAGGGCATGCTCGTCTTGTGTGGAACACTCTGGATTAATCCGCAGACCAATACTAACTCCTGCTACTCTACATTTGTCCGCATGCTTGCGGAGTTGGCGCTCTGAATTGAAGACAATGTGGTCAGCAATTTCCAAGATTTCATCCAAATCTGCATCCTTAAAGGCGGGGGCAAAGACATGGACTTCACCACCAAATTCCTCACGACCGAGTCTAGCTTCATAAAGTCCAGATGCGGTGGTTCCAGCCAAATATTGGCTAATTAGTGGATAGGTGGCATACATGGAAAAGGCTTTTTGGGCCAAAAGTACCTTACAGCCTGTGCGCTCTTGGACCGACTTGAGAATTTCTAAATTGTTGACCAGCTTGGCTTCGTCAATGACATAGGCTGGTGTTGGGACTTCTTCTATTCTCATCTAGTCCACCAAAACAGGATTTTCTACTACCTGCCAAGGCAATCCGTATTGATTGAGTAAGTCCATGAATGGATCTGGATCCAATTCTTCCAAGTTGTAGACGCCTGGTTTCTTCCAAGTTCCGTCCATGACAAGCTTGGTTCCAATCATAGCAGGAACACCAGTTGTGTAAGAAATAGCCTGTGAACCCACTTCCTTGTAACATTCCTGGTGGTCACATACATTGTAGATGTATATAGTCTTCTCCACACCGTCTTTGACACCAGTGAAAATACAACCAATATTGGTTTTCCCAACAGTACGTGGACCTAGGCTAGCTGGGTCTGGCAATAATGCTTTGAGGAATTGGATAGGCACTACTTCTTGTCCATTAAAGTTGATTGGATCCGTACGCAAGAGACCAACATTTTCCAAACATTTCATATGGGTCAAGTAGGATTGACCGAAGGTCATGAAGAAGCGGATGCGTTTGACACCTGGAATATTCTTAGCCAGCGACTCGATTTCTTCGTGATGGAGGAGGTACATATCTTTTTGACCCACTTCTGGGAAATCGTACTCTCGCTTGATCGACATGGCTTCAACTTCCACCCATTTGCCATTTTCCCAGTAGGAACCTGGTGCTGAAACCTCACGCAAGTTGATTTCTGGGTTGAAGTTGGTCGCAAATGGATAACCGTGGTCTCCACCGTTACAGTCTAGGATGTCGATGTAATGAATTTCATCAAAATAATGCTTGAGTGCGTAGGCTGAAAATACGCTGGTCACCCCTGGATCAAATCCGGACCCCAAAAGTGCTGTCAGCCCTGCTTTTTCAAAACGCTCCTTATAAGCCCACTGCCATGAGTAGTCAAAGTAGGCTGTGAAGCCTTCTTCTGCACAGCGTTTTTCGTAGATAGCCCGCCATTCTGGATCCTCTGTGTCCTCGGACTCGAAGTTGGCGGTGTCGATGTAGTCCACACCTGTCGCCAAGCAGGCATCCATGATGGTCAAGTCTTGGTAAGGCAGGGCAACGTTTAAGACAGCTTTGGGCTGGTAGCTTTCAATCAAAGCAATTACTTCTTCCACCTTGTCCGCATCCACTTGGGCAGTTTCAATTTTTACGGACGTTTTTTCTTCCAAAACAGCCTTCAAATCATCACACTTGGACTTGGTCCGGCTGGCAATCATGACTTCCTTGAAGGTATCTTCTGCCTGACAAACCTTGCTGATGGCAACCTGAGCAACTCCACCACAACCAATCACTAACAAACGACTCATTATTTTTTCTCCTCTTCTTCTAAAATATCTTCGACATAGCGGGGCAAGAGAAATGCTCCGATGTGGAGGTTAGCGGTATAGTATTCTGTGAAAAGCTGACGCGCCTTCCATTTTTCCTTGTCAAAATCTTCGATGGGATGGTATTTTTTAGAAGCAAAGCCAAATAACCAATAGCCTGCCGCAGATGTCGGAATATGGGCCTGATAGACACGGCTGATAGGGAAGGATTGGGCCGCCTTTCTGTGCATAGAACGAAAAGCAGACTCGTCTTCGTCATAAAATGGCGAACCATGTTGGTAAACCATGATCCCATCTTCCTTCAAAGCCCTATAGGCATTACCGTAAAATTCCTTGGTAAAGAGTCCTTCCGTATGCCCAAAAGGATCTGTCGCATCATTGATGATGATGTCATACTCGTTTTCACAGTTGCGCAAGAAACGCAGGCCATCCTGTAAATAAACCTCGACCCGCTCATCTTCTAAGCCAGAGGCATAGTCTGGGAAATACTGACGACACACTTCAACCAAGAGTTCATCTGGCTCAACCACATCGATGCGTTCGATTTCAGGATACATACTGAGAACTTGGGCAACGCCACCATCTCCACCACCTAAAATCAAGATTTTCTTGGGATTGGGATGGACGGCCATGGGCACATGGACAGCCATTTCGTTGTAAACAAAATCATCTGCATCTGAAAAGAGAACCCGACCGTTAAGTGTCAAAATCTTTCCAAAGGCTGGTGAATCCAGTACAGCAATGTCCTGAAATTCACTCTTGCCAGCATAGAGCTGCTGGCTGGTCCGAATGGATAACTTGACATCTGGCGTTTGGACTTCTGAAAACCACATTTCCATCTTTAACCCTCCTTAATGACATTGATAAAATTAACATCTGGATCTTCTGTACCTTGGACGGAGCAACCGCGCTCCTTGGCAAAGATGATGTAGTCAACAATTTCCTGAGTCACTCGTTCACCTGGAGCCAAGAGCGGAATACCAGGCGGGTAGCACATAACAAATTCTCCGCAGACCTGACCAACTGCTTCTTGCAGGGAACGGCTTTCCCGCTCCGCATAAAAGGCTTCCTGCGGTGACAAAACCAGCTGCGGCTGGATGTATTCTCCCGAAATCAAATCCGAACCATCTCGTGAGTAGAGACGCTTGATGTCAGCCAGAGCCCCCACCAGCCGCTCGATGTCCTGCAGGCGGTCACCGATGGAAATATAGGCCAGGATATTGCCAATGTCGCCAAATTCAATCTGGATGTCGTACTCATCCCGCAACAAATCATAGACTTCAATCCCCGTCAGACCAATGCCCTGCGTATAGATGGAGAGCTTGGTTACATCAAAATCATGCACCGTTTTGCCATCAATCAATTCCTTAGAATAGGCATAGTAGCCACCGATAGCATTGATTTCACGACGAGCATACTCAGACATTTCAATGACCTTTTCAAAAGATTCTTTGCCACGAAGGGCCAGATTTCTCCGTGAAATATCCAAACTAGCCAGCAAGAGATAGGAAGCGGATGTCGACTGGGTCAGATTGATAATCTGGCGGACATACTCCACATTCATATCTGGACCGACCAATAGGAGCGAGCTCTGGGTCAGACTGCCACCTGACTTATGCATGGAAACAGCTGCCATATCAGCCCCCACATCCATAGCTGCCTCTGGCAATTTTTCCGAAAAATGCAAATGCGCACCATGAGCCTCATCGACTAATACTTTCATGCCCGCTGCGTGAGCTTTCTCAGTCAATGTACGCAGGTCTGAGCAGATACCATAGTAGGTCGGATTGTTGATCAAGACAGCAACCGCATCAGGATGCTCAGAAATAGCCCGT
This sequence comes from Streptococcus sp. A25, assembly GCF_043674095.1. Taxonomy (NCBI): domain Bacteria; kingdom Bacillati; phylum Bacillota; class Bacilli; order Lactobacillales; family Streptococcaceae; genus Streptococcus; species Streptococcus sp. A25. The sequence goes on along the minus strand of NZ_JBIMJO010000001.1, from coordinate 26,900 downwards.
TCAAAGGCATCATTTTCCAAGGCAAGAGCAATACCAATCCGTGGCTCCACACTCATATCCACATAGACTGGTATAGCTCCGCATAGGACCAAAGCATTGAGGGCGGACTTGTGGACATTTCGAGGGAGGATGATTTTATCGCCCGCCTTACAGGTCGCCAGAATCATGGTCTGGACGGAAGAGGTTGTCCCTCCAACCATGAGAAAGGCATGGCTGGCACCAAAGGCTTCCGCAGCCAATTCCTCGGCCTCTCGGATAATGGAGACTGGATGTCCCAGATTGTCCAAAGGTTTCATAGAATTAACATCAATACCAACACATTTCTCTCCTAACAGTTCGACCAACTCTGGATTTCCACGGCCCCGTTTGTGTCCTGGGACATCAAAAGGGACAATCCGTTTTCGGCGTAACTGTACCAATCCCTGATAAATAGGGGCTTGGTGTTGATTTTTCATATTGAAAAACTCCTTTGCTTGATGGACTCCTACACTTTTTTAAAAAAGCAAAAAGAGCAGGGTTCATCCTGCTCTACAATCCAAATTGACGTTTTTTATTCTTCTCTTGAGTTTATGTGCCTACCGTTTCCTACTCTCCAGTGCAAATATATACGTACTTTATTGACCGTTTCACAAGATGACGTGTGCTTTCACCACACTGACAAAATTAGAAATTAGGAAAAACTTCCCAACATCAACTTATAAAATGTAGGCTTTTAACCCTATCAATAATGTGGCTTACGCCACGCTTCGGCATTCGACCCGCCTGTCCGTAGGCTTCGGTTATGATCAATAGCGGAGCTACTCATCCCATATAGGTCTGATATTTGCTAGAATAGGTTTAATAACTTTTCCTAGGCATGATAAGTGTACCATCATTCCTACTATTTAGCAAGAACTTTTTGATAGTTTCAACAAAATTATCAAAAAAATCCGTACAAAAACAGAAAAAACAGTCTCAATATTCGAGACTGTTTAATTATTTAATCCCAAGTGCAATACGAGCGTAACGGCTCATTTTTTGAATGGTCCAAGCAGGCGACCAAACCAAACGAACATCGACTTCGGTCACCTCAGGAACTGTTTTCAGAACATCATGAATTTGGTCTGTAATCAAATCTGCCAAAGGGCAGCCCATTGTGGTCAAGGTCATGTCAATTTCAGCCTTGCCCTCAATAAAACGAATTTCGTAGACCAAACCAAGATTGATAATATCGATCCCAAGTTCTGGGTCAATCACATCTTCAAGAGCTTGAAAAATACGCTCCTGAATGTCTTTAATCTGATCTTCTGTATAAGCCATTTTCAATCACTCTCTTTCTTTGATAAAAATATAACTAGTATCAACAGCCCGGGGAAATAAGACTAACGGAAGTCAGTCTGAGTTTGTAGACAAGGTCTCTTTTGGGCTCCGCTCACAAAATAAACTAAATTTTTATTTTTTCTTAGCAGAGCTACTTACTTTATTTACCTAAAACATATTTTGTCTACGTTCTAAGACTAACGGAAATCAGTATCCTTGTAATTCACCGGACATTAGCACACTATCTTATTTTCGGGCGGGTTTCAACAGTCTGGGGAGAGACTGTTGAAAGTGGGAAATAAAACTGACGAAAGTCAGCATCCTCGCGCTAAACGTCCATTAGACTTCTCTCGCTTTAGAGTTTTCAGCGATCGACCTGATAAGTACCAATGGCATATGCACCCTTTCCTATTTCAAGGGGAGCGGTTGATTTTGTCTCCCAGACAGCCTGCTCTCTTATTTTCAAGCAGGCTTCAACAGTCTGGGAGACTGTTGAAGGTTGGAGATGAAACAAACGAAGTTTGTGTCAAAACCTCCCCCGGAGGTTAGCCTCGCTTTCCTATTTCTAGGCTCGGGTTAAAACACCACGTTAGTGGTGTTTTAATCCTCAATAAAATCTCTGAGTGGTTTGCTGCGAGATGGATGGCGGAGTTTGCGGAGGGCTTTGGCTTCGATTTGGCGGATGCGTTCGCGGGTTACGTTAAAGACCTTGCCTACATCTTCCAAGGTGCGCATTTTTCCATCATCCAGTCCAAAGCGCAGGCGGAGAACATTTTCCTCGCGGTCAGTCAAGGTATCCAGAACCTCGTCCAATTGTTCACGGAGAACGACGCGGGTTGTGTAATCAACTGGATTTTCAATTACTTCGTCCTCGATGAAATCCCCCAAATGGCTGTCATCTTCCTCACCAATTGGCGTTTCCAGAGACACAGGCTCTTGAGCAATTTTCAAAATTTCACGCACTTTTTCAGGCGTCATATCCATACGCTCAGCAATTTGTTCTGGCGTTGGGTCTTGACCAAGTTCCTGCAAGAGGTTGCGTTGCTCACGGACCAACTTGTTAATAGTTTCCACCATGTGCACAGGAATACGGATGGTACGAGCCTGGTCCGCAATGGCGCGGGTAATGGCCTGACGAATCCACCAAGTCGCATAGGTCGAGAATTTGAACCCTTTCGAGTAATCAAATTTATCAACGGCCTTCATCAAGCCCATATTGCCTTCTTGAATCAAATCAAGGAACTGCATACCACGACCAACATAACGCTTGGCAATAGATACCACCAAACGCAGGTTGGCCTCAGCCAAACGTTGCTTGGCCTCAGGATCGCCCGCTTCAACAGCAAGCGCCAATTCCTGCTCTTCTTCATTGGTCAAGAGGGGAACAACACCGATTTCCTTGAGGTACATGCGAACTGGGTCATTGACCTTGGCAGAGTTGCTGCCAAGTAATTCCTCATCAGAAAGTTCTGGCTCTTCCTCTACCTGCATAGCACGCGCAGAAGGATTTCCTTCCTTGTCCACAATAGAAATCCCTGCGTCTTGGATACGCTGAAGAAGGTCATCGATGCCGTCCGCATCCAAGGTGAAAGGAATGACAAGCTGGTCATTGATTTCGTCATCTGTCGCAGAACCCTGCTTTTTATGGTTGCGGATAAATTCTGCAACTTGGACATCAAAAGTGGTCACTTCATTTTTCTTGTCTTTTTTATTTGTCATCTTTACTCCATTTGTTTTCTTCGATTGAGGAGTTCTTGCAACTCATCAAGGGCAATGTCTGTATTTCCCACATGGGAATGCTCACGAATGGCTCGTGCAGCATGCTGGTTTTCTTTTTTTAGCAATTCTCGATCCCGACTGACCAGTAATTCCTCTACTTCATGAGTAGCAACCTCCTCTGGCAAGCGTTCTTCCAGGACCCGGTACCAGGCCTGTTGGGCACTATCACTGACTTGGGATAATTCAAAGCTGGAAATCTCACCATTCTTCTTCAAGAGCTGAAAGAGTTCCTCCAATTCAGGCGTCGCAAAGGCAAAATCCTCTCTCAGCCGAAATTCGTTGAGAATATAGGGATGTTCAGCCATCCGATAGAGCAGGTGATTTTCTGTCCGAACCAGGCTAGTCACTCGCGGAACAACCTGCAGGTCCGGCAAATTTTTTGCCTCAGAAAAGGACTGTTGGGCCTGCTGACTGCGTTGCTGGCGGTGCGTGAGGCGAACGTTGTTGACCGCCTGCTCCACCTGACCATAGTCAAAATCAGACAAGAGGTCTGCTACCTTGTAGATATAGGAATTCTGGGCCGTAATAGACTTAACCTTGGCAATGATAGGGGCAATTTTTTCCACAAAATCAATCTGCATCTGCAAATTATCAGGATTTTCCGGCTTGAGATAATTGATTAAAAACTCAACCGCACTAATGCGCGATTTGGTCAAAACCTGCTCAAGAGCCACCTCAGAGTTCTTCTGCAAAAACTCATCGGGGTCCATATTATCTGGTAGACTGACAATCTCCACTTGGAAATCCTGCAATTCGTCCAAAGCCTTAATGGTAGCAGCCTGTCCCGCCTTATCACCATCATAGGTCAGGACAACCTTCTTACAATACTTGGATAGGTGGGTCACGTGCTCACGGGTCAAAGCCGTTCCCATAGAGGCTACCGCATTCTCAATTCCTGCACGATGGGCCGCAATAACATCCAGAAAGCCCTCCATCAGATAGACCTCGTGCTGTTTCTTGATGACAGCTTTTGCCCTATCCAAATGATATAGTTCGTAACTTTTATTGAAAATTGCAGTGCTTCGCGAATTTTTGTACTTGGCCAGCTGCTTATTCTCCCGGTCCGTCTCTGTCCAGATACGACCAGAAAAGGCAATAACCCGACCGTATTCGTCGGTCAAGGGGAAAATAATTCTACCGTGGAAGGAATCATAGATTCTATTATGGTCACCAGGATGGAAAAGACCCGATTGCAAGAGAGCGCCTTCCTCAAACTGGCTGGACAATTTTTGATAGAGGATATTTTGCTGGTCAGGGGCCAGGCCTATTTGAAAGGTTTTGATGACTTCATCTGTCAGGCCGCGCTGGTGGAGATAGTCTCTCGCTTCCTCTCCCATCTTGGTCGTCATGAGCAAGGCATGATAAAACTTAGCCGCCTCAGTGTGAATATCGTAGAGAACCTGGTTGGGATTGGCAACTTTCTCAGCCCGCTGAAATTGCAGATTGGTTTCTAGGACAATTCCCGCCTTTTGAGCGACAATCTGTACCGCATCCCCAAAGGTCACGCCCTGGATTTCCTCGATAAACTTGAAGACATCCCCCGACTTCCCACAGCCGAAACAATGATAGAATTGCTTGTCCTCCACCACATTGAAGGAAGGAGTTTTCTCACCGTGGAAGGGACAAAGTCCCAGAAAATTGCGTCCAGCCTTGGTCAGGGCAACCGACTCACCGATAATATCAACAATATTGACAGCCTGTTTAATGTCATTGATTTTTTCTTTTGATACCATCGGTCACCTCCTCACAAATACAGAGAATACGCACATTTTAACATTCTATATTGTATAACAAATTTCTAGAAATGTAAAATGTTCGAGACATATTACTTGAAAAATAAATGTAAGTGTATATAATAGATAGAGTAAAAATTTATGAAAGGACATATTTAGGATATGTTGAAAGATTTAAAAGCATTTTTGTTCCAAGGTAACGTTATTGACCTTGCTGTCGCAGTTATCTTCGGTGCTGCCTTCAAAGCCATCATCGATTCATTCGTTGCTGATTTGATTACTCCCCTCTTGTTGAACCCAGCTTTGAAAGCTGCTGGTGCAGAAAAGATTGCTGATTTGAGCTGGAACGGTGTTACTTACGGTAACTTCTTGAGCGCTATTATCAACTTCTTGATCATCGGTACAGTTTTGTTCTTCATCGTTAAAGCTGCAGAAAAAGCAATGCCTAAGAAAGAAGCTGCTCCTGCAGGACCAACTCAAGAAGAATTGCTTGCAGAAATCCGTGACTTGTTGAAAAAATAATCAATAAGATAGTGAAACAGGCTTTCCGCCTGTTTTTTTATATCTATCAGAAAACGCTGCGAACCAAGTCACAGCGTATTTTTTTTATGCCTGATAGCCATTCGGGTTCTTAGACTGCCAGTTCCAGGTATCACGGCACATGTCTTCGATTGTTTTTTCTGTTTTCCAGTTGAGCTCTGCCAGAGCCTTGTCCGCATTAGCATAACAAGTGGCAACATCGCCAGGACGGCGGTCTACAATCTTGTAAGGCACCGGAACACCATTGACTTTTTCAAAGGCTTGTACCAACTCTAGTACGCTGGTTCCCTGACCAGAGCCGAGATTATAGGTATGAACACCAGTCTCACCAGAAATTTTCTCAAGAGCCTTGATATGACCAAGTGCCAAATCAATCACGTGGATATAGTCACGGACACCGGTACCGTCCACTGTATCGTAATCATTACCAAAGACGCTGAGCTCTGCACGTTTACCAACGGCAACTTGTGCGATAAAGGGCATAAGGTTGTTTGGAATACCAGCAGGATCTTCACCAATCAAACCTGATTCATGAGCACCAATTGGGTTGAAATAACGGAGAAGGGCCACTGACCAGTCGCTATCTGCTACCGCCACATCACGAAGGATTTGTTCCAACATGACCTTGGTGTAACCGTAAGGATTGGTTGCGCTGGTTGGCATGGTTTCCACAAGCGGTGATGGATTGTTGAGTCCATAGACAGTTGCGCTGGATGAGAAGACAATCTTCTTGACACCAAATTCTGCCATGACTTCGACCAAGGCAAGCGTTGACATGATGTTATTTTCATAGTACATGATTGGTTTTTCAACCGACTCACCGACCGCCTTGTAGCCTGCAAAATGAATAGCAGACTCAATCGTTTCTTTCTCAAAAACCGCACGGAGGGCGTCCTTATCCGCTACGTCTAATTCATAAAAAGTCGGACGTTTGCCTGTGATTTCCTCAATGCGATCCAAGACCAAAATGCTTGAATTAGACAGGTTGTCGACAATGACAACATCTTTGCCCAATTTCTGCAATTCAACCACTGTGTGGCTACCAATATAGCCTGCTCCACCTGTTACTAAAATACTCATAGGTACTCCTTTGAATGTCCAAATAATGTATATCCATTATATGAAACTTCGCCTAAAATGTAAACAAAAAACAGCCCGAAGGCTGTCTGAAATTCAATTAGAATTTTTTACGCTTGCGAGCTGCTTCTGATTTACGTTTACGTTTTACAGATGGTTTTTCGTAGAATTCACGTTTACGTGTTTCTTGAAGAGTACCAGCTTTAGTAACCGCACGTTTGAAACGACGAAGAGCATCATCAAGTGATTCGTTCTTGCGTACTACTGTTTTTGACATTTTTTTCACTCCCCTCAATTTCAAAGTCCTAACTATTTTACTACTAAAAACTATCTTTGTCAATGATTTTTCATGATAAATCTGAAAAATTATCCTAGTTAGTTTTCCTGGTAGATTTCACTGTCCACGCCAGCATTGCCAAAGAAAAGAGCTCGTAGAGAACGAAAAACAAGATAAAGCAATGGAGGAAAAAGTCCTGTGGCAGAATGTAGATGACAGGGTCTTTTGCTGGGTCAAAGAGCCAGGTCGAATCGCCCGGAAAGAGGACCTTGTGGAAGAGGACAAAGAACGTATCAAATCCAATTAAGACACCGACCAGTCCGATAAGAACAGGCGCCAAGGCAACCCAAGTAAAAACCCGATGATAGATCTGACCATAGCCCATGTTTAGAACCTGTTTAACAAAGGAAATAAAGACTGGCAGGCTAATCAGAAAGGCAAACTGGGCAAAATGAAAGAGATACTTAACATCCCTAAAATGCTTGAGACCAGCTGCCGATGAGCGGAAATTTGGCATGTCTAAAACACTTGCAAAAGGATTGGTCAGATAGTTCATCAGGATATTGAAATTGTAGGAAATATCCGACGCATTCATGTAGACAACATTTTCCAAGCCTAGGTAGGAAATTTCTAGCGGATAAACTAGCCAAGCTAGGTAGATGGTTCCTAGAACTGCTGCCGACAAGACAAATAAAATCGTTCCGATAATCTGTAACTTAGTTCTCATCAAAACTCCATTCATCTAAGCTCTCGAGGACATGGGTTGGAGCCAGGGGTAAGACTGCTACTTCTTTTGGCTTGGTAAATCCAGTCAGGACTAAAAGAGTTGGAAATCCATTATCAATCCCTGCACGAATATCCGTCAGGTAGTTATCTCCCACCATAACCGTTTGGCTGCGTTCCGTCCCTAAAATCTCTAGAGCCTTGTCCATGATAATAGCTTCAGGCTTGCCAATAAAGATCGGCTCAACACGGGTAGCAGCTTTCAAAAGTGCAATCAATGAACCAGCACCTGGCAAATGACCTCTTTCAGTCGGAATGTTCAAATCAGGATTGGTACCTATAAAGGTCGCTCCCTTTTGAATAGCCAAGGTAGCAATGGTAAGCTTTTCATAGGTCAACTGAGTATCCAAACCGACAACTACATAGGCTGGATTTTCCGTATCTTCAATATAACCTGCCTCAAAAATGGCAGACTTGAGCCCGTCCTCACCGATGACATAAACCGTCATTTCCCGACCTAAGTCATTCATGTAGTCCACAGTAGCCAGACTGGCCGTGTAAATGGTCTCAAGTGGCGTTTCAATATTAAAATTCTCCGCCAACATAGCTTGCACCATCTCAGGACGGCGGGTGGTATTGTTGGTCACGAATAAATAGGGAATCTGACGTTCTTGCAAGCCATGAATAAACCGTTCACCAGCAGGAATCCGCTTTTTCCCTTCATAGATCGTTCCATCTAAATCAATCAAATAGCCTTGATAGGTCATACTTTCTCCTTAATCAAATCGTGTTTCCCAATGCTCAGATCGACTGGCTTCCAAGCAAAGTGCTAACTGCTCAGGAGTATTTTTCCCAAGCGAGAGCGGAGGCAAGTCATCTAGACTGAAAAAGCCACTGGCGACTGTTTCCGAATTGGGCTGAAACTCCCCGCCAAGGAGACGACATAAAATGAAGACCTTGGTCACGCGGTGAGCTGACTTGGCAGGATTGTTCTTGTGCTTGTCCAAAATCGCAACGACTCGCAGAGCCTCCACATCCAGCCCTGCTTCTTCCATGACCTCTTTCACCACATTATCCTTAACGGACTGATCCACATCGCACCAACCCTCTTATGTCAAGTAAATGACACTATTTTTCTACACTGAAAACACCCTTATTATACCACAAAGCTACTTTTTAAGAAAGAGACTCGCTATTACACAAGTCTCTCATTAGATTATCTATAGACAACTGTAAAAGAACCTTGGCCATTGACGACAATCCTCTCGATATGAGTGTCAACCACTTCCCTGGTCATTTTTTTGTCAAATGCTATATTTTCCCTACCAACTACCTTTAATTGTTCTTCTATTTCCATTATAGAATTATCTAAGTTCTGACGTTTTTCCATGTAAGTTTCTCTTGTCATCAAGCCCTCTTTATAGTCTTGAAAATGAGAAACCTTTTGAGTTTTCAGCCGTTCAGCTTCTCTTATAAGATTCGTTTTTGATAGCTTTGGAGAGTTCTTCGGCAACCGAGACTTTAATTCTTTCTCAATAGCCTCTTCTATTCTATCTATCCGACAGGACTTCATGGTCTGGCCTTGACTTCTACAGTAACGACAATAAAAATAATCATAGTTGTTATAGTGGCTATATCGAAGGAGACGATGCCCGCAATGTTCACAGATAACTAAACCTCGTAATAAAACTTCTTCTGGCTGGTTGCAATTCTGATTTTTCGGCCCACTAATGCGAGAGGCAAGTGATTGTTGAGCTTTGTCAAAGTCCTCACTTGATACAATTGCCTCATGATTATTGTCAAGACGTTCCCACTCTGATTCAGGCCGCCGAATCTGCTTACCATTTACCGTTGTTCTAGTGTTAAACAGATATGTCCCCTTATAGGCTTCATTTTTGAGTATTTGGAGAACACTACTTCTCGTCCATACATTCCTCTTTTGTTCGGCAGTAATGATAATTGAATTTGTATACCTTGCTTGACTAACCTGCATTTTCCTCTCAGCTGGAGTAATCGTCTGTTCACTATTAAGTAACATCGCTATTTTTTGAGTTCCCATTCCCTCAATACAAAATCTAAAAATTCGTCTCACAATTGGAGCGACTTCCTCATCAATGATAATCTTAAATCGGTCATTTGGGTCCTTGATATAACCAAACGGTGGTAACCAACTCATGTTCTTCCCAGAGCGTTTCATACTGTTCATTGCACTCTTGACTTTTTCAGAAACATCTTTGGCGTAGAAATCATTGAGTAAGTTTCTAAAGGGCACATCAATATCCAGTCCATTATGCTCAGACACCAGGCTATCATAATGGTCGTTGAGAGCAATAAATCGAACTCCGAGAAAAGGAAAGATATTCTCCAAATAGTTTCCCAATTCCAGATAGTCACGCATAAATCGAGACAAATCCTTGACGATGATATTACGGATAGTTCCAGCCTTAACATCAGCCATCATGCGTTTAAAGGCTGGACGGTTAAGACTGGTGCCCGAAAAACCATCGTCCACAAACTCCAAACGTTCCCAGTTCTTGAACTTAGGTTCTTGGTCAAGAAAATGGTTTAATAAGTACCGTTGATGAGTAATTGAGTTGCTTTCATCTGTATTAGCCTCATCAACTGACAAGCGGAGGTATAGAGCGATTTTAGTCATGCTCGTCCCCCCCGATCCGACAGTTAAAAGTTACTGTGACTGTTTTGTCCACATCAACTTCAATCCGTTCTATTAAAGCATTTAAGAGTTCTGCCGTTAAAACTGCTTGATTGTTACTCTTGGCTAGATGTCTAACCCAATTCACCTGCTTACTGTGCTCCTCCTCAATCTGCTTTATTGAAGTTTCACATTGGACTAATTCTTGTGAAATGGTTGTGATTTTTGAGTTTATTTCTTTCTTTTTGGAAAGATAGTCTTCTCGCTTAGACCGGTTAAGACTGAAAGTAGCGTAAAGATCGCTTAGTTCAGCATTCCATTGTACTACTGAGCGTTGATGAACCATCAACTGCTTTCTATATTTCCTTAGACAATCCTCCTTTTTAGTTTCTAACCGTGGCAACAATGTCTCAACTGTACCTAAACGCTTCATTGCAGTTTGAAGCAACTCTAAGATTCTCTTATCCAAAGCCTTCTCACTAATAGAAACGATCCGTCTTTCTGATTGGTTGGAATCATAGACATAGTCCATAAAATAATAATCAGACTTATTGTTTGAAAAATGGCGACACTTTCGAACCATTTGAGTTGAATTGGTTTTGGCATAAATTAAACCTTTATACCGATTTGAAGTTATCACTCGGTCAGTCTTTTTAACAGACTTACGACTAGCAGAATACTGAAGAATTTTTTCGTAGTCATCTTTGCTGATGTAGGCTTCCTGCGCATTTTCAAAATAGATATAGTCATCTTCAGATAAGGATTTGTTTCGTGTTCGCTGAACAAGGTCTCCCCTGTAAACAGGCATCTTAATCAGACGAAGTAAATTTCCTGCTTGCCATCTTTTCGTATCCTGCTCACTTCTATATAATTGACCTGTCTTACGGTAGGAATGAGGTACAGCAATTTCTCTACTATTCAATTCAGCAGTAATCTGAGGCATGGATTTACCTTCGATTGCCTCTTGAAAAACAAACTCTAAAATTGGCCTAACCTGATTATCTATGACTAACCTTGCACCAGCTTCATTGCGGTCAATGCGATACCCATACGGAGCAGAAGTTCCAATATAGTACCCTTGACTAGCCTGCTGAATATGATAAGCCATAACTTTCTTTGAAATATCCTTAGAATAAAGGTCATTGACCAAATTCTTAATTTCCACCTCAAAAGATTTTTTATCTTCCAATCCATTGAGAGTATCTAGGTTATCATTGATTGAGATAAAGCGAACCCCCATAAAGGGGAATACTTTATCAATCAGTCGTCCCATCTCAATGTAGTTACGACCCAAACGGGATAAGTCCCGAATCAAGATACAGTTGATAATCCCTTTTTTGAGGTCTTCCATCATGTCCTGGTAGGCAGGTCGATTAAAGTTTGTCCCAGAATACTCATAGTCGATGTAACACTTGGTTACAGTTAACCCTTTCTCCTTGGCAAAAGCTCTAGCAAGACTTTCTTGCGTCTCTAAGGACTGCGACTTGTTTCTCCAGGTTTCAGTACGTTCTTTGGATAGGCGAATGTAAATGCCCGTACGATAAGTTTGAAGTGGTACCTCATCTATCGTTTCCTTACGGTAGCGGTTCTTGGTACGTGCCATTAGACCACCTCCGTCTCTCGATGAGAAAACTGCTGGAGGAGTTCTAGTTCTGCCACATCATGAAACACTAAGGTCAACTCCTGATTCTCATGAATGACAATACGGTCAAGTAAGGTCACTAAAGTGAGACGATTGAGTTCTTTATCTTTTGGGATTTCACTTAACTGGTCTAACCACTTCTCCTTATCCTGAAGTTTGTCATACAGGGTTTGAGCCAGTGCTTTCTTTTGAATGATTGTGTCTTCAATTTGATTTAGCTTTTGGCGATAGCATCGCTGAAACTCTTGGTATTCTGTATCATTGATCAAACCGTCGTCTAAATCCAAATACAAGGACTGGAGCAACTGTTCATACTTCTTGCGATTCTCAAGTAGAGAAGTAAAATCGACTTCCAAAAACTGTTCTTGATTAACATAATAAGGAACTGCTTTAATCAGATAAGACTTCCAGTCAAGGTGTTGATGAATAAAGGTCAATACTAAGTCAAGCAATCTCTCTTGCTTGATTGCATGGCGACTACAGCCTCGTCCATTATTGTAGGTGCTACAAATATATTGAACAGCCTCTTTGTCTTTGTAGCGGAGTTTTCGTTGTACAAGTTGAGCCTGACAGTCGCTGCAAAATAACAATCCTGCAAAGAGGTCAGGTAGCTTCTTCCCGTGCTTGACATCCCTGAGTAAGAGATTATTGGCTATCTCAAACGTACTTTTTGAGATAATGGCTTCATGCGTATCGTCAACCCGAACCCAATCTTCTGGATTCACAGCTACAGACTTTTGAGACTTGTAATTAAGTTTGGTTTGCTTCCCCTGTTCCAAACTACCAGTATAGACACGATTTGTCAAAATACGATTGACCATTTTCGTGTCCCATTTATAGCTATGCCCATAAAAGCCTTTAATCTTTTCCTGACAGGCTTTTTTACGTTGTAGAGGTGTTTCTATCCCTGCTTGATTAAGAAACCTTGCAATAGAGTTTGAGGAATATCCCTCTAGTTTCAGAGCAAAGATTTTCTCGATAGTCGGGCGTATAGTCTCATCAACCACCAAATGATTCCGTTGCTTGTCATCTTTAAGATAGCCATAGGGAGCAAAGGCTCCGATAAACTCGCCTTTTTGCCGTTTCGCTTTTTGGGTACTCCGAACTTTGGTTGAAATATCTCGACAGTAGCTATCGTTAATTAGACTTTTAATGGGCATAACCAAGTGTGTTTCATTTGTATCAGCAGTCATACTGTCATAGTGATCATTAACCGAGATAAACCTAACTCCCATAGCAGGAAAAATTCGCTGAAGGTATTTCCCAGTCTCAATATAGTCACGACCGAAGCGTGACAAGTCCTTAACAATAATAGTATCAATTGTCTTATCATTTACCATTGCCATCATACGGTTAAAGTCAGGGCGGTTAAAGGTTAAGCCACTAATACCATCATCCATAAATTCTTCTAAAATCGTGAAATCATGATTTCTGGCATAATCTCTCAAAAGTGAGCGTTGGTTGATGATGGAATTGCTTTCCACATTATCCCCATCATCTCGTGACAGGCGTAAATAAATACAGGCTTGTGTCATGTTTATCTCCTTAATCAGTGTTTAGGTGCTTACCGATTAAGGATTGAGGTTCTACTATACTATTTTACATAATCTATCAAGACTTGTCCGCTAAAAACTCAAATTTTTTCAAGCTGTCGCCCCAGCAAATCATCTAAAACGTCTGTAAGACTTAGTGGCTGATCACTTACTTGTACTGTAACCTTATATCCCTCAATCACAATCTGCGGTAATTCCGCACCTGTTTGTATTTTTTTCATAAACGTTTTTCCTTTACTTAAAATTTTGACCTCTGTAGGTAGAACTGGTTAAGTTCTTCATGGGAGTTTCACCCGCTGTCCTTTCTCGATGGCAGCCTGAACGTTCAGAAGTATCATTATCCTCATTTGTCTCATGGCAGATAGGTAACCAACCTATTTTATAGCCGATAATTATCGCTCATCTCACGGCGTACCAGGCTAAATTGCTCCACAAATGATTAAAGTCCCACTTCAGTCTATTCAGTTGTCAATGAACAACAGAAGGGATATTATTCCTTATCCATCTCTAGCAAAAAATCCGTAGTTACTCCATATAACTTTGCTAATTTCTTTAAAAACTGAGTAGGAACATCTTGAATACCATTCTCTATTCTAGAGTAAGCAGATTGTGAACAATTTAGGTACTGTGAAATTTGACTCTGTTTATAGTCTCTGTCTTCTCTTAAGTTTTTTATTCTAATGTACATAGTACCCCTTCCGATACTATTTTAGTCATTCTAAAACTAAAATTTAGATTCTATGCAAAATTTGCATAAAAAATTTGTTTTTAAGAAAAATCAGAATCTACAAGACTCTTTAGCCTGAATCAAAGGAAATGAACGAGCCAAAAAAAGGCCAATGAGCTAACTCATGACCTTCCCAGGACACAAAAGGTTGTGCCACTATTTAGTGTAGCGATTATTAATCAAATCGTCCTTTCTGCAGAACATTTTTCTAGTTTTTGAGATTAGTACGAAATCAGCAAAGAATTTACTGATAAGGACGATTTGACTATCATGTAGCAGTCTATGGAATAGTATAAAACGAGCAACTCTACATTAAAAGTCTACTTTTAAAAAATGGTTTTGACTCATCTATATTAACTAATCTTACTATCTTTCACTATACTTAATAGAGATTCCAAATACTAAAGATAATATTAAAATTGACATTCCTATTATTAAGAAATTAAATAAATTATCAACATCTAATAAAGAGGAAAATATACCTGTACCGATTGGCATGAACAGTACTGCAACAGTAAATATTACCCCGAATACCCTACCTAAATATTGATTACTTACCTGCTTTTGTATAAGAGAGAAAAATTGAATATTGAAAACTGTCAAGAATAGATTAAAAAGCCCTGGTCCCAACATAATAAAAAACTGGTTCTTATAAATTAAATATAAAAATGGAGTAGCAATTAAAAATATACTTGAGACACCCAATTTAACGACTAAACTAAAAATTGATGCATCTTTCTTTAACCTACTACTTAATATTGCTCCTAATAATCCTCCAATAGCTTCTGCTGTCAAGAATAAACCATATAGTCCATCAGATAGATTGATAAACATACGATGAGTATATGGTAATAAAAGATTATATCCGGCTAAGAAGAAATTCACCAAAGAGGATAAAATTATAAGAAATAGAATCTGTTTATTATCAAATATGTACCGAAAACCTGAAGCCATATCACAAAAAATACTTTTTACAGAGAAGCTTACTGCAGCACGTTCAAAATTTAGCGGTTCTATACAAAATATCAAAATAGAAGATATTATAAAAGTAATACCATTTAATAATAAAACACCTTGAAGTTTCAATAAATTGTATAACAATAATGAAAAAATAGGTAGCACTAATCTAATCGATGTACTTGCTGTTTCCAAGTAAGAATTTAGTTTTGAGATGGATTGTTCACTGACTATTTCTTTCGTTAACGCCTTGTATGAAGGAGATGAGAAAGCAAACATTAATGATAGAATCCCATTCCCGACCAACACAAGGTACATTAATATATTTTCGCTCCCGACAAATGATAAAGCTATACAAAACAAACCATTTATTAAGTTTGTTGATATGATAATTTTTTTCCTATGTGAAAGATCAGCAAATACTCCTCCGAACATATTAAAAATAACAGCAATTACTCTTTCAATTGCTTGATACATAGCAACAAGACTTAAGGAGTTAGGAGCAATATTAGCAAGAAATGTATTATTGGCAAAATCAAAGAGCACATCTCCTACTAATGAGATACTTCTACTGGCAACCAAGTAATTAATATTATTTTTCTCTCTATTTTTCATTTATTCTCCGTTACCTTCATTTCTTTTTTCTTTTTTTCTATTTTCTGCATTAATTGTTCTATATATGATGAATCTAATTTGGAAGAGATTATCTTAAAATTACTATTTTCATTAACTAAAATGAAAGTGTCGTCTATATAAAATTCATTATTAATGATTTTCTTTCTTTTTTTAAAAGAACACGGGAGTATCGAAAAATTGGATATACAAAGATAGGTCATTATTTCCCTCCATAAAATATAAGTATTTTCTACATCATCTATCGGAATTAAAATGACATACCTTGACTCTCTCTCTTCTAAGTTCAAAAATTGCGATAAAACAGTTGTACCAATTCCCATACACACACCTGGAGTATTAACTTTATTAAATTTAGAAGTCATAGCATCTATTCTACCACCATCCGCAATATCATAACAGCTTCCGGTTGGATCAGTAATGAAAATTTTGTAGTTCATTCCTGAATAATGACCTGTACCATATAAATTAGATAGAGAAAAGTAAATTGGACAATCCTCAATATATTTGGAAAGAAGTTCACATAATTGAATTACTTTTTTTATTTCTAATTTTATTCGCTCGTCTATTATTTGAGAATAATAGAAAGAGAGATTACTATATAAAATTTTATCAAATTGAAATAATTCAATAATCTTTTCTCTATCTCCCTTCTCTATATCAATTTTTGACATTGCTGAACTAATGTCCCTATTTGAAAATCTTAAATACTCAGACAATCCTGGAGATATTACTTCTAATATTCCTGTATTAGAAATTAAGATATAATTGACCTTAATGTCTTTTAATTCAATTAAGGTTTTCCAAGTTAGATATATTACTTCAACATCAGCAATAGATGATTCAATTCCCCATACGCCAATCAATGTCTGATAAAACATCCTTCTATATCCTGAATATGACGGAATTCGATCCCTAAAAAGTAATCCAGTCTGGATAAACTTTAATGGAACTTGAGTGGATAAATCAGAAACAAATCTTGAAATGCTCATCGCTAAATCAGCTTGTAATACATACTTTGATTTTTCCTTCATACGATGTACTTCAAAAATTTTTGATGGGTGAACTTTAGTTGCCTTTAAGTATCTATCCGCTTGTTCAATTAATGAAGTTTGAATTTGTTCAAAGCCAAACTCCCTAGAGTTTTTTAAGAATCTTTGATGTATCAAATTTATATTTTTAATCTCATCATCGAAAAGATCATACATTCCCGTTATTTTTGTTTCTTTATATTCCACTTCTTAATCCTTCTCAAGTATTAAACTGACTTCTCCACCTATAGGAACTAGATAACTTGGATGCGTATGCCCACAGTCAAAATCCAACAATATAGGGATATCCCGCTTGTCAACGAAATTTTGAAGAAGCCAGATAATTTCATCTCTTCTTTCAAAATATTCAATTTTAGAAATGATCAAGCCAGATATTTTATCAAAAACCCCATGCAATGCTAATGTAGAAAAATTTCTATACAGTCTCCCAAAATCGCTAAAAGTTTCTTCCAATAATAGAATGGTATTTTCATCTATTTTGGGCATATAAGAAGTACCTATAATCCCAATAATTGTATCTAAATTTCCAGCAATTAATGTCCCTTTTGCTCGTCCATATTTATATATATGCCATTCGTTTTCTTTAATTGTCTTTGGTTTTACAAAAATTTCCCAATTTGATCGTTCATCTGTCCAGTAAGGTGGTTGTTTATAACTGATATCTCTATTTTCTTCACTAAAGAGAATATCATTCAATGAATGATAGCTTAACTCATTAAAAGGGGGAAATTCTCCGTAATTGCAAATCAAACTCTGTGACATAAAAGTAATCTTGTTTGTTTTAGCATATAAAGCTAATGCAATCGCTGTTGTATCTGAATAACCAATAAATATTGAGTTGCTTTTTCTATACTTCTCATAGTCCAAATAAGGCAAAACAGAATTTGAATTATATCCCCCTATACTTGTGATGACAATATCCACTTGATTAAATAGTTGATTAATTTCTTCGCTTCTTTCAAATACACTTCCCGATAGTTGATTTTGACAAATTTTTCCTGCTAATATCCCATGAGTGACCTTAAATCCTTTTTGTTCTAAAAAACTTATCCCTCTATCATATCGTTTCTTATATAAGAAGCTACCAGAAAAAGATGGAGAGCACACTCCTATGGTACGCTCCAAATTTCCTAATTTTTTTTGATGGTAAATGAATTTAATAATTTTTTCATTTCCTCCTGTAAGGTTTCATAATTTTCATTTTCTAAGCAGACATATCCAAATCTTTCATTACTCCAGTTAATGGGTGTTGGTAAAACTGAACCCTCACTTTTTAGCATCCCACTATAAAATATTTTAGATTCTTTCGGAATTTCATAATCAATTCCTTCAAACTTTTTCCCATAATCTTCTGGACGTAATTTGAAAAATACAATTCCAGAAAATCGATCTGTTTGTGTATCTACAATTTTTCGAATACCCATTCTAGCATGGACATAGCTATCATAGAAATTAAAACTTTTATCTGCGAAACTATTCGTCATAAGTTTCGGAATAAAATCACCGCCAATTCTAGCACCGATTTCAATTAAATAAATTTCTCCATTTTTATCAACTCTAAATTCTGCATGTGAGGAAACATTATGTAATCGCAATACATTGTGTAGTAATTCTCCCCATTTTAATACTTTCTCTTTTAAGTGATAAGAAATATTAGCTGGGAAGATGTGACCAACTTCATCCATAAAAATTTTATCATCTACAATTTTTTGAGTAATTCCCAATGGATAATATTCAGAGTTTACGATAATACTCTCTAGACTGTATTCCTCTCCTTCTATATACTCTTCGACAAGAACTCGAGGCTCCAAATTGTAAATATCACCTAGTTCATATACTGAGTTGGCGATGTAAACAGGAAACTTAACCGAAAGGAGTTGCCCAACAACTTGTTGCAGTTCTGAAAAATTATTTACTTTTTTTACACCAATACTAGATAAAAAAGAAGTTGGTTTAACAATCAAAGGATATTCCCAATTAATTAATTTTACTGTATCAGAAAACTGATCAATAATCCTATATCTTGGTGTTTTTATTCCTGTAGCCTCACAAACCATCCTCATTCTATCTTTAAATCTAAATGGTTGAGAATCTAATTTAGAGATTGGGCTTAAATTAAGTTCTTTAGAAATGTCATCTGCAATATGTGTCATTGCCTCATCCCAACAAGCAACCGCATCAATGTTAGTTGAAAGTTCTCTAATCTTTTCAACTACTTTTCCCCAATTTTTAAATTCAACTACAATTGAATCATTAAAAATTTCAGGATACATAGGAGGAATTTCGGAGATAGAGATAAACTTAAAGTCTCCATTATCTTTTATGTAATCATAACACAAAGTAATCTCAGGTCCTCCACCTACTACCAATACAGTTTTTTTCATTTGCATAATCTTCTCCTTTCAATTAGACATCATTTACGGAACGATATTTTCATTATTTGATCGACTGATTAGTGGAATTTTTCTAATATCTTCACAGCCTAAAATCCACATTATAAATCGTTCAACTCCTAAACCAAAACCTGATGTTGTTTTTGGTGATAGTGTTTTCATTTGTAGATACCATTCATATTGATCCCTATCAACATTGAGATTAGACATGTTAGTTAATACTTCATCCACTGTATCACAACGTTCGCCACAACCTACCACTTCGCCAATTCCCATTAGTAAATCGGCATTTCTTGTAGTTTCCTTATCATCATCTAATTTCTGATAAAATGGAACACTCTTTGCAGGATAATTTGTAACCCAAACTGGACTTCCATAATGCTCTAATATTTTCTTCTCACCTAAATTTGTTAATTGGTAGAAATTATGAATCTCATCTTTTACAAAAGCTTTTTCATCATTCAGTAATTTTCTTATCTCATGAAATCTAACACGTGGAATATTCAACTTCAAGAAATTCTCAATATGGGTTAAATCATATTGTTGTGACAGTAAAAATTCCTTATGCTCTTCTAATAATTTATGACATAAAAATTTTAAATAGTCATCAATCAGAATCATAACATCTTCTAAAGTTCCATTTATCTCACTTTCGCTATGATAAAATTGTGATAGATGTCTTTTGTCTGTCTCTTCTCCTCTAAATGTCGGCATTACATAGTGAACTCCTAATTTATCAGGGAATAAACGAAGAAGGTATTCAAGATGGAACTGCATTGAATCTGCAAGATACACCTCGTTCTCAAATAATTTAATCTTTACAGGTAGAGAGTCACTTCCTAATCCCATAGGACTAGTTATACTTCCAGTTGTCACCGGTAAATGTACACTTATAATTCCTTTACTTCTAAAAAATTCAAAAGTAGCATTTGTTATTGTTGAATGGATTAATCCAACAGTTCTTAAAAAAGTATCACTATTTAATATCTTCAAAAATTTGTTATCAACTATAGGGGTATTATTAGACATCCCACTCTTCCTCCTCTTTACATATTGTATATGGATCCATAAAATCATCTTCAAAGAAAAATTCTCGCTGTTCAGCATTAGCAGTATTCCTCAAAATAACAATCATAAATGATAGATATTCATGATTATTATTGAAAATATCCATTATCTCATACCATCGTTTTCTAACAGCGTTTTTTACTAGATCATCTTCACCTTTTAGGGGGTTAGAGCTTTCAATAATATAATCAACATACTCATTCAATGTCTGTAGACTGCGTTTCCTCATTTTTTTCTCTTTGAAGTTATATAACTCAAATCCAGAATTTAAAAACAACTTCAACCAATAAGCTCTACGCAGAGGCCTTATCGGAAAACCTAATACTTTTTCTAAATCAGTTAAGATTTTTTTGGGAACTGGTTTATGATAAAACAACTGTGTTACAGCTAAAAAACCATTAGCTTTTAAAACTCTACGGTATTCTGAAACTGCTATTTTTCTACTTTTTTCTGCAATAAAGCCGTTCGCACCTCCTGTGACAATAAGATCAAAATACGAGTCACTAAATCTTAAATCGCTTGCATCTCCAATTTCAAATGATACTTTTCTCTGTACCTCAGCGGATTCGCCACTGAGTAGTTCTTGAGATTTTTTTACTGCATTTGCATTTACATCTATACCAATAATTGTAGGATCATCCAAAATTTTAGCCAGTTCAATAGATGTAAAGCCCGTATTAGAACCAATTTCTAAAATATTTGATTTTTTAGAAATATGAGTATAATTAACAATCTCAGATATTGTTCTCTTTCCTCCAGGACAACGATTAGTCTCTTCAATGTAAGACAATAAATCGACATAATTCATCTTTTCAATCAACTCTAATTTTTCATTTATGCTAGCCATTATGACTCTCCTATCTATATTTTTGAATAATACATTCAAGACTATAAGCCTTTAGGATATTCCTAAAGGCTTAGGTGTGCACCTAAGCAATTTATCCACCGACGATAATAATTATATCCATAACCAACATCATTATTGGTATGAGCTTTAAAATTTTCTTCATCACAGGCTTCCTTTCCGTTTTTATTTATTGTACAATAAATAAAACTAGAAAAATTTTTCGTTGGGAAAGTGGGAAATTAAATGAAATCAACTCTTGGAAAAACATTGAGAAAAGTAAGACAAGGGAAACAAATCAGTCTACATTGTGTAGCAGATGAGCATCTCTCTAAGTCACAAATATCTCGTTTCGAACGTGGAGAGTCAGAAATATCTTGTGCTCGACTCATCAATATTTTAGATAAATTAAACATTTCTTTAGATGAGTTTCTTATTCTTCATAATAGTGATTATACTAAAACAGAATCATTTGCTAATTTAATACAATACATTCGTAAACAATATTCATCAAAGAATATAGATAATATAACCTCTTTACTTTCAAACTCTTCAAAATATAATTTAAATCCGTATGAGAGAACCATGGTAAAATCTATTCTACATACACTGGACAATAATATTGTTCCAACAGATGAAGAGATACTTCAACTAATAGACTACCTTTTTAAAATTGAAAAATGGGGTTACTACGAAATCATATTATTGGGAAATTGTGTTCGAACAATAAAATATGAATCTTTCTTCTTGCTCACCAAAGAAATGTTAAAAAATTATATATACTCTTCTTTGAATAAGACTAATAAAAAGTTAGTTACTCAGCTATCTATTAACTGTTTAATATCAAGTATTGATGTCAAACAATTGGAAAACTGTAAATATTTAATACAGGAGATATCACTATTACTAGAGAACGAACTAAATTATTATGAGCAGACAGTTTTCCTCTACGCACAAGGATACTTTGAATTCAATAACGATACTGAGACTGGAAAATTTAAGATGCAACAGGCATTACAAGTTTTTGAAATACTTAGAGAAGAAACTATTCATAAGCAATACTTAGAGCACTACTTAAAAGTTATAGAAAAATAGACCAAGCTTATTCTCGATAAAAAATCGCAAACAATCTAAATATATTAGCAATTATTAATTTCCAGATTTTGATAGTTACTTGCGATTTTGCCATTCTGACGACTACACTGCTGCAAGATTTCAAGGAATCATGACCACCCGTCTAATGGGTGGTTTGAACAAGGGCTATAAGCCCATAACACCAGCCAGCGCCTAAAGACGCTGGCTTTCACCTTGTTCAAGCCTAACTGCTTTTGACTCATCACTAGCCTCTTAAAGAGGCGTTAGTACTACTTGCCATTATCCCTAAAGGGATCTTCATATTCTTTCACACTCAGTTTATCAAGTGCGATATCATGTTAATTCGCCTTCTTATTTCTAAACTCATGAAAAAATCATCCACTGGATAATTTCTTTGCTCCTGTATATATTTTTTAATCGTGGCTTCATTAGGTCCTACCGTGCTCACGTAATAACCCTCTGCCCAAAAATGGCGATTCCCAAACTTGTATTTAAGATTAGCGTGTTTATCAAACATCATAAGAGCACTCTTACCTTTTAAATTGCCCATGAAACTGGAAACGCTGATTCTTGGTGGAAGACTAACTTGCATGTGAACATGATCTGGCATTAAATGTCCTTCTATAATTTCAACACCTATATAACTACACAAACGGCGGAATATCTCTCCTATACTGCTTCGATATTGATTATAGATGACTTTTCGTCTATAATTAGGGGTGAACACAATGTGATATTTACAATTCCACTTTGTGTGTGATAAACTATGTGCTTTTTGAGCCATATTTTTCTCCTTTCGCTTTACTTTAGGCTTGAACACCTTTATTGTATCGCGATTGGAGTTTTTTTGGCATAACCTTTGATGCGCACCCGCATAGCGGGTGGTTTATTTGTTTCGCACCTGCGGAGCGAAACGGACTAAAGTCACATAATACAAAACTTTCAGCTGAAACGTAAATTTCAGTTTAAAGTTCTTAAGGATTATGTGCCGTCACCCTGTTTATCATAAAGTAGATACTCTAAAATAAATTAAAGTTAAGATTGCAACACCACTTAGAAGCAATGAAAAGTTTTTATCCTATAGAGATTCTTTTAATTTTTTATTAAAATTAAACTATTTTAGAAATTCTAAATCTCCAAATCAATACGTGTAGTCTGTAATCTGTCCCGACTTAGAATATCTACCAAGCTCTCCAACTTTCTCACATGATGTTCATAGTCATCTATTTCTCTATTCAGATGTTCTTGACAACCTTCTATCTCCTTCTCCACCTCCTCCAGTTTAATGGCCGGTGTCAGATTCATCTTAGCATAATCATACCTAGCTAACCGTCTGTTCTCTGGGTCTGAGTTGTTGAGATTGAGCAGGACTTCTGCGACCTTATTCAGATGAGCAACCTTATCCTGCAAATCCGTAATGGTCAAATCCAGCTGGGCAATTTCGTTGATGAGTTCGTCTTTGATTTCTTGGTAGGACTGGTTGTTGAGGTCTAGCTCGATAAAAAAATTGAGCTCTGCTATTTTCTCTTTGAGGCTGGTCATGGTCGGGCGTCTGCGTTTAGGGATATGCTTACTGTCCTGAGTGAGTTGGCGGATTAACTCCCGTCCTCGCATGTAGCGGTTGAAGTCAGAGTTCTCTTTATTGTAGATGAAAAACTGGGCTGTCTCTCGAATAAAGACATGGTAGGACTTGCCCTGCTCGCTCTCATGAATATCCAGGTTACGGTTTGGTATGAAGACCAAGCCGTCTTTTTTGATACCATAATTGATTCTGACAAAGAGACCGTCCTTGACTAACTTGTCAATCTGGTGCTCCGCTAATGCAACTTCAAACTCCTGGACCTGGTCTCGTTTTTCTTTGAAATCCTTATAGGCCGCCAAGAGTTCCTCAATTGGGAGCTTATTCTGGTTCTGCTCTTCTTGGTAGGCTTCAAAGTCTGAGACCAGGTTAGCCAAGTCATGTTCTGGTGTGATGTCGCTTTTATCAAAATAATCCTCCAAGAACTGGACATCGTACAAGTGTTTTGTGCTGACCTTTTTATTCTCCATGGAAATGGTTCGGTCGCCCTCTTTCAAGGTAAAGGTCACATGCTTTTTCTTCGGGGAGATTTTCAGGTTTAACTGCTCTGCTATTTCCAAAAGATGAGAGAGGTTTCGTGCTCTGGGCAAGAGAAAATCCAGTCGCTGCTCAATAGCTCGTGCCGCAAAATGCTCTCTGAAATAATCCTCGGTGTAGGGCTGGCGCTTATACAGCTGATGGCCGCGAATGACCTGCTTCATGTCTCGGTCGGTCATGAAAAATCTGGCATGCTTGCGAGAGAAATCCATCTCCACGTTGAGAGCGGGAGCCTTGACCACAAAGTCCTCAAAGTTCTTGCTGTTCTCCATGAGAAAATAGAGCCGCTGCTTGAGTTCAAACTTGTGATTGGTCTTGCGATAAGTTTCAAACTTCTCATGCGAATAGCGATTGGGCGGAATAATCTTTGCTCCTGCTTCCTTGGCCAAGCGGTCAGAAATCATGCGAAGATTCCTCTCCTGGGCATAGTCCCACTTGAGCTTCTTCTCAGAATTGAGGTCAATGGCATTTATCAGGATATGATTATGGATATGATCCTTGTCTGTGTGAGTCGTGACGATGAAACGAAAGTTGCCCCCTGTCAACTCCTTGATAGTCTCGTAACCAATGCGATTAATTTCCTCTGGTGTCAGCTTGTCTTCAGGAGAAAATGATTGAATCAAGTGGTGGGCATGGATTTTGGTATGCTTGAGTTGCTGGCGGTCGTTTCTGGAATCATAGAGCCGATCATTGTTGGTCAAGTTTGCCTGATACATCTCCACCAATTCCTCATAGCTGGGAAAGTCCAAGTAATTGCTCATGCCAAAATCAGAGACCAGTTTCAGCTTCTTCGTCTTTTCTGGATTGAGAATATACTTGATGAGGCTCTTACGATACTTGGTGCTATGCACCGCAAAGTGTTTAGTGACGACCATAAAACTCCTTCAGCTGCTGGCACTTGATGTTAAAGTCCTTCTCCACTTCCTTGATGAGTTGATTAATCCCCTGCACCAAGAGCTCACGGTCGATTGATGTTAGAAGATGAGTTTGATTGACGGTCCGTGCAATTTGGTTTATGTTATTTCCGATACGTTTCAGTTCAAAGACCAGGTCGTCATAGTTACTGGTATCAATGGTCAGAAAGGTCGTATTGGGATTGAGCAGCACCTTTCTGGCATAAGCAGAGAAATTTTTACAGCCACTCTGCCCGATATGGTCGTTCAAAGTTGCTAACTCCTGGTCCGTCAGAAAGACTTTTTTGAGGTTAGTGCGGTAACGATTTTCCATGTCTAACCTCCCATGTACTTGTCACGAAAATCTGGACTGAGTGGGATAGACTTCTCTACTTCAGCCATCAGCTCTTGCACACAGATCAAGATAATTCGCAAGTTCTCTGCCGTGACCTGCTGGGTCTGTTCGGCCATGATAGTCACCTGTAAGATGTCTCGGCTGATTTGTTCAATCTTCTGAGAATGCCAGAGGGCAAACCAATCCGTTACTGCCTGCTTCCTCTCAACTAAGTCCATCAGTTTTTGACGGACAAAGGGGGAAAACTGGTCAGCGTGTTCCTGCTTCATCAGCTCCTGGATCTGCTCCAGTTCCTCTGGTGTCAGATTGATTTCCTTACGGATAATACGATAGTGGTCTGTCATCTTGTCATTCTCCTTCTCTACTTGCCTCTATCGGGTCAGCCCCGATACCGTGTGGGATACGGGTGCTTCTAAAAAGCCTCAACGCTTCGCTTTTCGGCTTTTGCGAGCTCAGATATTGTGTCCACAATATCCCAAAAATCATATCGCCAGCTGACAAAAACCTTCCAGTTTTGACAGCCAACGATAAGATAACTTGGTGGCTCCGCCCCCAAACCCCCAGTGAAAAATTAAGTATTGATTTTCAATGGAATGAGATTAGGATAACAAGAAAGATTTGGAAAAGGTATCACAGAATTGAAAATATGAGTAAGAAAAAAGAGAGCCAAGGCTCTCAAAAATAACATACAAACAATATTATTTTGTAGTTATATTTGTAAATTATTGAGAAGACTTCAAAATATAATTGCTTATATTTTGGGAATCGTCTTTAAATACAAGAATACCTTGTTTATTGTATGATCCAACTACTTCAGAATTACTATCTAGTATTTGCATGGTGACATTATCTACTTTATAAATTTGCTTATTTAATAAAATTTCATTATTCTTAAATTCAATTTTTTTAGACTGATCAATTCTGTTTATAATTCCATCTTTCACATCAGCAAAAACATACTCTCCTCTCAAATTATTAGTCATAATATTGTTTGCTAGTGTTGACCCAATTATGGAGATAGTTAACAAAATAAGTGGGAATAAAATAACGCTGAATTCTGGCTTTTTCAATAATTTAAATCCAATTGATTTATTT
Source organism: Streptococcus sp. A25 (assembly GCF_043674095.1). Lineage (NCBI taxonomy): Bacteria > Bacillati > Bacillota > Bacilli > Lactobacillales > Streptococcaceae > Streptococcus > Streptococcus sp. A25. The sequence goes on along the minus strand of NZ_JBIMJO010000001.1, from coordinate 396 downwards.
TCTTGCAGTAAGCTCTTATAAACGTCTGAAGTAGTTTTTACATAATAGGTATCATCAATAATCAAAATATCTTCGGATACTATTTTAATATTCTTGTAATTACCAGATTTAGTTTTTATAATCCCTTCTTCATACGTATATACCTCCTTATTACCACTTTGAAAATTATTCTTAATACACCAATAATAATCTGACTCATCGAACTGCCATTTTTTATTTTTTAAAAATGCCCTATTATATTGTCCATATAAGGCAACATTAAATTCATTTTTTAAAACTTTAATTATAATAAATTTCGATAACTTATCAATAATAATATTTTAAATTGTCAAATTAAGTTAGACTTTTTATATAACTCAGAAAAACTTGGTAAGGTGTTTGATAATTCAAAGACTT